>NZ_JAMYNE010000007.1:0-261648 GCF_040318915.1 Mesorhizobium sp. M0991 | reverse complement strand
AGCCCTGTCCCTGCGTGGCGCGGATCGCGGTGCACAGGTTGGTCTTGCGCGACAGGCAGGACGGGCACTGCCGGCATTCCGGCGTGTAGAGCGGGATGACATGGTCGCCCTTCTTGACCGAGGTGACGCCCTTGCCGACGTCGACGACGATGCCGGCGCCCTCATGGCCGAGGATCGCCGGAAACAGGCCTTCCGGGTCGGCGCCCGACAGCGTGAACTCGTCGGTGTGGCAGATGCCGGTTGCCTTGATCTCGACCAGCACCTCGCCATCGCGAGGGCCCTGGAGGTCGACCTCCATGATCTCCAGCGGCTTTCCGGCGGCGACGGCGACAGCGGCGCGCGTTTTCATCAGGCAATCCTCCCAAGACAGTCTGCAATCCAGGTTAGATTTAACTTACCATTCAGCTCTGCGCTATGCACGAAGCGACGTTCCGACCCCGGATTTTCGTCAGCGCCCGCCGATTTGCATCCGGGATAGGCTCCGACTTTGCCTTGACCGGCCCCCTGAAGCCCATAAAACGGGAAGCCCGTAAAAGAAGGGCAGCCGAGGGACGAGGCCTGCATGTTCACAAAGATCCTGGTCGCCAACCGTGGCGAGATCGCCTGCCGCGTGATCAAGACGGCGCGCAAGATGGGCATCGCCACCGTCGCGGTCTATTCCGACGCCGACCGCGACGCTGTGCATGTCGAAATGGCCGACGAGGCGGTGCATATCGGGCCTTCGCCGGCTGCGCAAAGTTATCTGGTCCCGGAAAAGATCATCGCCGCCTGCAAGGCCACAGGAGCAGAGGCCGTGCATCCCGGCTACGGTTTCCTGTCCGAGCGGGCATCCTTCTGCGAAGCGCTGGAGCAGGAAGGCATTGTCTTCATCGGCCCGAAGCCCAAGGCCATCAAGGCGATGGGCGACAAGATCGAATCGAAGAAGTTCGCCAATGCGGCCAAGGTGTCGACGGTGCCCGGCTGGCTCGGCGTCGTCGAAAACGCCGCCCATGCCGAAAGAATAGCCGGCGAAATCGGCTATCCCGTGATGATCAAGGCCTCGGCCGGCGGCGGCGGCAAGGGCATGCGCATCGCCTGGAGCCAGGCAGAGGTGCGCGACGGCTTCGACCGGGCGCGGTCGGAAGCCAAAAGCTCGTTCGGCGATGACCGCGTCTTCATCGAAAAGTTCATCGTCGATCCGCGCCATATCGAAATCCAGGTGCTCGCCGACGCGCTTGGCAACACGCTCTATCTCGGCGAGCGCGAATGCTCGATCCAGCGCCGCAACCAGAAGGTCGTAGAGGAGGCGCCGTCGCCATTCCTCGATGCCAAGACCCGCAAAGCCATGGGCGAGCAGTCGGTGGCGCTGGCCAAGGCGGTCGACTACCAGAGCGCCGGGACGGTCGAATTCATCGTCGACAGCGACAAGAACTTCTATTTCTTGGAAATGAACACGCGCTTGCAGGTCGAGCATCCGGTGACGGAACTCGTCACCGGCATCGACCTGGTCGAGCAGATGATCCGCGTGGCAGCCGGCGAAAAGCTCGCCATCAAGCAGAGCGACGTCAAGTTGAACGGCTGGGCGGTGGAAAGCCGCCTCTATGCCGAAGATCCGTATCGCAATTTTCTGCCGTCGATTGGCCGGCTGACGAGATACCGGCCGCCGGAAGAGGGAAAATTCGGCGAAATCGTCATCCGCAACGATACCGGCGTCACCGAAGGCTCGGAAATCTCGATGTTCTACGACCCGATGGTCGCCAAGCTGTGCACCTGGGCGCCGACACGGCTGGCGGCGATAGACGCGATGTCGGAAGCGCTGGACAGTTTCGTCGTCGACGGCATCGAGCACAACATACCGTTCCTGGCGGCGCTGATGCAGCATCCGCGCTGGCGGGAAGGTCAGATATCGACCGGGTTCATCGCCGAGGAATACCCCGACGGCTTCGCGCCGATCGTGCCAGACGCCGAGGAGAAAGCGGTGCTGGCCGCGATTGCCACCGCGGTGGAACTGCTGCGCCGCGACCGGCTCGACCGGCTGGGCGGGCGGCTGGCGCCGCATTCGGGTGCCTTGAAACGCGATTGGGTGGTGAAGATCGGCCGGGATTATCTTTCGGTGGCCATCGTCGAAGGCATGATTTCCATTCCGATCGAGCTTGACCTGTCGATCGACGGCGGCGAGCCACTGACGGTGACCTCCGACTGGCGGCCGGGCGATCTCATCTGGCGCGGCACGGTCGGCGGCCGCAAGGTCGCGGCGCAAGTCAGGCCGGTGCTGAACGGGTTCCGCATCGCCTGGAAAGGCATGTCGGTGACAGGTCGCGCCATGCTGCCGCGCACCGCTGAGCTCGAAAGGCTGATGCCTGAAAAAATCGCGCCGGATACCTCAAAGATGCTGCTCTGCCCAATGCCCGGCCTCGTCGTGTCGATCGCCGTTGTCGAGGGGCAGGAGGTCAAGGCCGGCGAGACGCTTGCCGTGGTCGAAGCGATGAAGATGGAAAACGTGCTGCGCGCCGAGCGCGACCTCATCGTCTCGAAGCTCAACGCCAAGCCCGGCGACAGCCTTGCGGTCGATGCGGTGATCATGGAATTCGCGTGAGGCTAAAACCGCCTTGATACTCTTCCAAGGTTGGCGGGACAGTGCCCCCCTCTGTCCTGCCGGACATCTCCCCCTCCAGGGGGGAGATCGGCAGCTTCGGGGACAGTGCCCCTTCTGCACCCTACGAGATTGGCGAAGCCGAGATGACAGCCAATCTCCCCACTAGAGGGGGGAGATGTCCGGCAGGACAGAGGGGGCGCGAAGGAACGCGACCTTGCAATTGGTTGGGCACGCCCAATGGAGGAGGGAGAAGGCGAGGCCGTCAGGAATTGGCTTTTTTGCCCTCACAACGTATTTTGTTCTTGCTTTGTGCCGGCAGCTATGCTACTAATTTGCGTATGGGGCTAATTGGCTCCAACGACCCGCCTTTGAGGCGGGTTTTGTGTTTCAGGCTTCTTTTCGACTAGCGCGGTGAGTGCTGTGGACCTAGCTCGGCTCCTCGTGCCACGGCTCGACGTCGCAAAAGGCGTCAATCCAGGCATAAAAACTTGGTGCAATCTCATCGACGGTTCCAAAGTCGTGATCGAAGAACCAAATTGCCCGCATGTCGGCGCTGTCATCGCCAAGCTGGTCTGCATTGAAGCAGAACTTGTTTCCGGACGAATCGCTCGCGATAGCTACAAGCCGATCAGGCATCCCGATCTCACGCCAGCCAAGCGTTTCCTCAACTATCTCCTTCGGAGAATAGAAGTTAGCAAGATCATGCAGATCCAGTTTACGCTCGACGATCGCGTGTAAAAGCGCGATTGTGGGCCGAGGCAACCCGACGTCAAGTACTGCTTGTCGATAGTCTTCGGGAAAGTGGACGCCTAGCTGCCGCTCAGCAGCACCCAAATCCTCCTCCGAGACTGACTCAGGGGGATATGTAGTCCACTTCTCAACGAATCGCGAAAGTGACATGCGCGCTACCTTCCAACACGGAGTAGGCTTAGCAGCTTGGGAACGCATGGCAACGTCCGCTTCCCAAGCCATCTCGGTGAACCCCAGTTTATGGATTCACGGCCCAATCACTACCGCTGGACTCGTGTTATCTGCTGCCGGACAATACATCTTCATCGACTGAGTCCTTGCGAGGCGGCGCGAAAAAACCATGGCGGATGAGAGACTTCCACGCGATCCCTTGCTGCGCGAGGCCTATGCAAAGGCGTCACGGGCGGAGGCGGCGGCGCGTCGGTTCATTCATCTGCGCGTGCATTCGGCCTATTCGCTGCTCGAAGGTGCCTTGCAGCTCGGCAAGATCGTCGGCCATGCAGTGCAGGACGAGTGCCCGGCGATCGCCGTCACCGACACCAACAATCTGTTCGGCGCACTGGAATTCGCCCAGAAGGCGGTGAAGGACGGCATCCAGCCGATCATCGGCTGCCAGATCGACCTCGCCTTTTCCGGCGAGGCGAGCGACAGCCAGCGCGACCGTAGGCGGCAAGGACCGGAGATGCGGTCCGTCGTCCTGATCGCCGCAACCGAGGCCGGCTATAGCAATCTGGTCAGGCTGGTCAGCCGCGTCTACCTCGAGACACCGCCCGGTGAAGCGGTGCATCTGACGAGCGAGATGCTGCAGGGCCATTCCGACGGTCTGATCTGCCTTACGGGCGGGCCGCGCGGTCCGATCGGCACTGCCTTGAAAGAGGATCGCCGCGAACTCGCCGAGACCCGGCTCCTGGCGCTCAAGAGCCTGTTCGGCGACCGTCTCTATGTCGAGCTGGAGCGCGTCTCCGGCTACGACCGCACGATCGAGCAGTCGTCGGTCGATCTCGCCTACCGCCACGATCTGCCGCTGGTTGCCACCAACGAGGCGTTTTTCTTCTCTCGTGAAGACTATGAGGCGCATGACGCCCTGATCGCCATCGCCGAAGGCTCGGTAGTTGCGGCCGACAATCGCCGCCGCCTTTCGCCCGACCACTTCCTGAGAAGCCAGGCCGATATGGCGAGGCTGTTCGCCGACCTGCCGGAAGCAATCGACAACACCGTCGAGATCGCGCTGCGCTGCTCGTATTACCCGAAGACGCGCAATCCGATCCTGCCGCGCTTTGCCGGCCGCGATGTCGCCGACGCCGATGCTGCGGTCAAGGCGGAGGCGCAGGAGCTTGCCAGGCAGGCGCATGAAGGGCTGGAGGCGCGGCTTGCGGCGCATGGGCCGACGCCCGGCTATACAGTCGAGCAATATCGCGAGAGACTGGATTTCGAGCTCGGGGTCATCGAGAAGATGAAATATCCCGGCTATTTCCTGATCGTCGCCGACTTCATCAAATGGGCCAAGGCACAAGGCATTCCGGTCGGCCCGGGCCGCGGTTCAGGCGCCGGCTCGCTGGTCGCCTATGCCACGACTATCACCGACATCGACCCGCTGCGCTTTTCGCTGCTGTTCGAGCGCTTCCTCAATCCCGACCGCGTGTCGATGCCCGACTTCGACATCGACTTCTGCCAGGACCGCCGCGAGGAGGTCATCCGCTACGTCCAGCAGAAATACGGCCGCGACCAGGTCGGCCAGATCATCACCTTCGGGACACTGCAGGCGCGCGCGGTGCTGCGCGACGTCGGCCGCGTCCTGCAGATGCCTTACGGCCAGGTCGACAAGCTGAGCAAGATGGTGCCGTCGAACCCGGCCAATCCGGTCAAGCTCGCCGACGCCATCGCCAACGAGCCGCGCTTTGCCGAAGAGGCGGAGCGCGAGCCGATCGTGCAGACGCTGCTCGACACGGCGCAGAAGCTGGAAGGTCTCTACCGCCACGCCTCGACGCACGCCGCCGGCATCGTCATCGGCGACCGGCCGCTGTCGGAGCTGGTGCCGATGTACCGCGATCCGCGCTCGGACATGCCGGTCACGCAGTTCAACATGAAATATGTCGAGCAGGCCGGGCTGGTGAAATTCGACTTCCTTGGCCTGAAGACGCTGACGGTGCTGGACAGGGCCGTCAAGCTGATCCGCCGCCGCGGCATCGAGATCGATCTTGCCCACATTCCGCTCGACGACCCCGAAACCTACGCCATGCTGTCGCGCGGCGAGGTGGTCGGCGTGTTCCAGGTGGAAAGTGCCGGCATGCGCAAGGCGCTGATCGGCATGCGGCCCGACTGTATCGAGGACATTATCGCGCTGGTCGCGCTCTACCGGCCGGGGCCGATGGAGAACATACCGACCTACAATGCCAGAAAGCACGGCGAGGAGGAGATGGCGTCGATCCACCCGAAGATCGACCATCTCGTCAAGGAGACGCAAGGCGTCATCGTCTATCAGGAACAGGTGATGCAGATCGCGCAGGAGCTCTCCGGCTATTCGCTGGGCGAAGCCGATCTGCTGCGCCGCGCCATGGGCAAGAAGATCCGCGCCGAGATGGACAAGCAGCGCGAGCGCTTTGTTTCGGGCGCGGTCGAGCGCGGCGTCGGCAAGCCGCAAGCCGACTTCATCTTCGACCTGCTGGCAAAGTTTGCCGACTACGGTTTCAACAAATCGCATGCCGCCGCCTATGCCGTCGTCTCCTACCAGACGGCCTATCTGAAGGCGCATTACCCGGTCGAATTCCTGGCCGCATCGATGACGCTCGACATGGGCAATACTGACAAGCTCGCCGATTTCCGCCAGGATGCGCTACGCCTCGGCATCGAGGTGGTGGCGCCGTCGGTGATGACGTCGTTCCGGGATTTCGAGGTCGGCGAGAACCGCATCTTCTATTCGCTGGCCGCGCTCAAGGGCGTCGGTGACGCGGCGGTCGAGCACATCGTCGCCACGCGCGGCGAAAAACCGTTCAAGAGCCTCGCCGATTTCTGTGAAAGGGTCGATCCGAAGATCGTCGGCAAGCGCGTCTTCGAAAGCCTGATCATGGCCGGCGCGCTCGACTGCTTCGGTCATGACCGCGCGGCGATGATGGCCGGCGTCGAGCGGATGATGGGGCTGGCGTCGCTGGCGCAGCAGAATGCCGTCACTGGCCAGCACGACATCTTTGGCGCCTCGCTCGGCGCACAGTCGCAGGCGCTCAACCTGCCGGCGACCGACCCCTGGCTCGCCGCCGACCGCCTGCACCGCGAATTCCAGGTGGTTGGTTTCTATCTCTCGGCGCATCCGCTCGATGAATACAAGGCGGCGCTGCAGAAAATGCGGGTGCAGACCTGGGGCGAGTTTTCGGCCGCCGTCAAACGCGGTGCTGCCGCCGGCCGGCTCGCCGGTACCGTCACCACCAAGCAGGAGCGCAAGACGCGCACCGGCAACAAGATGGGCGTCGTGCAATTTTCCGACACCTCAGGCCAGTATGAAGCGGTGCTGTTTTCCGAGGGGCTGGCGCAATACCGCGACCTGCTCGAACCCGGCCGCTCGGTGGTCATCACCGTTTCGGCCGAGGACAGGCCGGAAGGCGTCAATCTGCGCATCCAGACCGTGCAGTCGCTGGAGGACGAGGCAAGCCGCATCCAGAAGGCGTTGCGAATCTTCGTCAGGAATGACGCACCGGCATCGACAATCCAATCGCAGCTTGGCCAGCGTGGCGACAGTCAGGTGAGCATCATCGTTATCAAGGAAGGCGGCGAGGGCGAGGTCGAGATCGAGTTGCCCAACCGCTACCGCGTCTCGCCGCAGATTGCCTCGGCTATACGCGCTGTGCCGGGCGTGGTCGAGGTGGAGCTGGTCTAAGAGTTAGCGCACGCTTATGACGCGGCGATCTCCGCCGGTTGCGGTGCTCTCCGCTGCAGATTGAGCAGATTGCCGAGCAGGATCAGCAGGGCGCCACCGGCGGTGAAGGCGTCGATCTGCTCGTGATAGAGCAGCCATCCGATCACCGCCGACAACGGCACGCGCAAAAAGTCCATTGGCGAGATGACCGTCGCATCGGCATAGACAAGTGCGCGTGCCATGCAGAAATGCGACGACATGCCGGTGAAGGCGATCAGCAGGATCCACGGCCAGAGCTCGAGCGGCGGGTTGCGCCATTCGTAAAGCGCCGGGACCAGGCCAAGCAGCGACTGGATGATCAGCATCCAGAAGATGATGCGCACGACGCTGTCCGTCCGCGTCAGCGACTTGACGAGGACCACCGAGATGCCGAAGCAGACCGCGGCTCCCAGCACGATAACATGCCCCGGATTGACCGCGCCGACGCCCGGACGCACGATGATCACAACGCCGATCAGCCCGAGCACGATCGCCGCGAGCCGTGGCCGGGAGAGCCTTTCGCCGAGGAAAGCGACCGCCAGCAAAGCGGTCCAGATCGGCGTCGTGAATTCGATCGAGATCAGCACGGCAAGCGGGATCAGCGTCAGGGCGTAGAGCCAGGCAGCCTGGCCGGTATAGTGGACGACGTTGCGGGCGATATGGGCCAGCGGACGCCCGGTGCGCATCGCCGCAAACCCGCCTGACATCATGACCAGCGGCAGCAGAATGAAAAAGCCGATCACCGAGCGCAGCTCGAGCACCTGGAAGACGTTGAGTTCGGCCGTCGTGGCGCGGCCAGCCACCGACATCGCCAGGAACGAGGCGATCGACAGCGCCATCCAGAACGCGGCCTTGGGGATCGAGGGTGCGGGTGCCATGCGGCTATGTCGCAAGCCGGAGCGCTCATCGCAACCGCTAGCCGACGCATTCGGCTGGGCCAGCCGTGAAGCGTTGCATGCAGTGATGTTGAAGCCGGAACCCGCCGCTGTGGGAAGCGTTGGTCTTTCAGTGTTTGCGTGCTGTGTTTTGGATACCAACGAGGAGCGGTCCGATGAAATCACTTGCACGATTTGTACTTGCCGGCTGCCTGACCGCCGGGGCTGGCGCAGCGCATGCCGACGATCCGGATTTTCTTCGCTCGTTCCAGGGGAATTTCGCCGGCAAAGGCATCGTCAAGGTCACCACCGATGCGCCGACGGTGAATGTCTCCTGTCATTTCAATTCCGACGCGACGTCGAGCTCATTGTCGCTCGACGGCAGTTGCCGCGGTCTTATCGTGGTAACGCGCGCCATCAGCGCGGATCTCAAGTCCAGCGGGACGAAATACAGCGGCACCTATGTCGGATCGCGCACCGGGCCGGCGCAATTGAGCGGCAGCCGCTCCGGCAACGCGATCAATCTCGGCATCCGTTGGGCCAAGGAGGTCAATGGCGATCGCACGGCGCAAATGACGGTCGAGAAGAACGGCGAGGACGGCATGCGGCTGACCGTCGTCGATACCGATCCGAAAACCGGCAAGAGTGTGGTGACCACCCGGATCGATCTGCGGCGCACCTGACTATCACTCCTCGACCGGTTCGGGCGGATGGGCGTCGCGGCCCTTGCCGAAGGTATAGCCGGTCTCCACCGCCCTGCGGCCGAACTTGCCGCGCAGCGTGTCGATGGCGCCTTCGGCCATGGCGCGCTTGCGTGACTGGACGTCGACCAGATCGGGCGGGTCCGCCCGGTCATCGTCGGAGAGATCGCTGACGCCAATGCCGAGCAGCCGGTATTTCGTGCCATCCGCTTCCTTGCGCAGCAGCTCGAGCGCGGTCTGAAAGATGCGGTCGGCCAGCCGGGTCGGATCGCCGAGCTGGCGATTGCGCGTGCGGATTTTGAAATCCTGGGTCTTCAGCTTGAGGACGACGGTGCGTCCGGCAATGCCGGATTTCTTCAGCCGGGCCGAGACGTTTTCCGACAGCGCCCTCAGCACCGAAACCAATTCGTCGACGGAGGCGATGTCGGTGTCGAAAGTGGTTTCCGCCGAGACGCTTTTCGCGTCCTGGTCGGGAACGACGCGACGGTCGTCCTCGCCGCGCGAAAGCCGGTAGAGCCGGTCGCCCATCACGCCGTAGCGGCGCATCAGGTCGCCGCGTTCCATGCGCTGCAGCTGGCCGATGGTGCGGATGCCGTCGCGCTCGAGCGTGGCGGCAAAGGCCTTGCCGACCCCCCAGATCAGCGTCACCGGCTGCTCAGCCAGGAAGCCGGTCGCCTCCGCCTCGCCGATCACCGAAAAGCCGCGCGGCTTGCGGAAGTCCGACGCCACCTTGGCCAGGAACTTGCAGTAGGAAAGGCCCGCCGAAACGGTGATGCCGATCTCCTTTTCCACGCTGAGTGCGAAGCGCGCCAGCACCACCGCAGGCGGCAGGCCATGCAGGCGCTCGGTGCCGGCGAGGTCGAGAAAGGCCTCGTCGATCGAGAGCGGCTCGACCAGCGGCGTCAGCGCCTGCATCATGGCGCGCACCTCGCGGCCGACGCGGACGTATTTTTCCATGTCCGGCGGGAGGACCACCGCTTCCGGGCAGGCTTCGAGCGCCTTGAACATCGGCATTGCCGAGCGCACGCCATGGATGCGGGCGATGTAGCAGGCGGTGGATACGACGCCACGCTTGCCGCCGCCGATGATCAATGGCCGGTCCTTCAACGCCGGGTTGTCGCGCTTTTCGACCGCCGCGTAGAATGCGTCGCAATCGATATGGGCAAGGCGCAGCCGGTAGAGCTCCGGATGGCGGGCGAGCCGTGGACTGCCGCAGCGCTCGCAACGGCGTGCCTCGCTGCGCTGAAAACTCAGGCAGTCGCGGCAAAAACCGTGTTCGGGATTGTTGACAGGGGCCGCCATCGCTGCGAACATAAAGAGAACAAATGCAATGGTACGTCAGGACGGACGCCACGACAAGGCGGTGGGCCGGGAGAGAGCTCATGAATACGACCATAGCGCCGCTAGTGCCCGAGCTTTGGGCGGATTTCGAAGATCTTTTCGGCAAGCAAGGCGCCTGCTACGGCTGCTGGTGCACCCATTTCCGGCTGTCGCCGGCAGCGCGCCGCGCGAGCAACCGCGAGCGCAACAAGGACCATATCAAGGCGCGGATCGAGGCCGGGCCACCACCCGGTCTGCTGGCCTTCGAGGGTGGTCAGGCGGTCGGCTGGATGCAGATCGGCCCGCGCGCCGACGTGCCCGAGTGGAACAATAAGGGCAGGGGGTCGGCTCCCCTCGACCCAGCCGATGCGACCGATCCGGGTGTCTGGGCGATCTCCTGTTTCTTCATCCGGGCCAAGGCGCGGGGTAGGGGCGTGTCGCACCGTCTGGTCGCGGGCGGCATCGAGTTCGCACGGGAAAATGGCGCGCGGCTGATCGAGGCCTGCCCGATCGACCTGTCTAAGGATTCGCGCTCGATCGGGCTGTTCGTCGGCTCGTCGCGGGTCTTCGAAAAAGCCGGCTTCCAGCGGCTGGTCGAACGCAAGCCAGGCCGGCCGCTGGTGCGGCTGGTGCTGTAACAGCCGCAGCAGCACACAGGCCTTCTCTTGCGGCTGTGATGGTATTTGCCTACCAGTGATAGAAACGGCTTGAGGGCCGCGATTAAGTGAGGATCGACATGAAGCGCGTTTTGCCAATTGTTTTACTTCTTGCCTGCAGCGCACCGGCCTTCGGCCAAGCGGTCGACAAGCAAGGCGCGAAGCAGCTTTCCGACGATCTGGCGCACTACATCGGCAAGAAGCTGTTCGATATCGGGTTCGTGAAAATTTCAGTCGACGGCGATGCCTACAAGCTCGCTTTCGACTTCAAGCCAGTCACGGATTTGATGGCAAAGCAGCAAGCCTTCAAGTTCGACGTCACGCCTTACTTCATCTTGGTCAAGCCACGCAAAGATGGACACTGGGACGTTTCGGCGGACGTGTCCCCGAAGGGGTCTATCGATTTCGTTGGCCCTGAGGGGGCGCAGCACATCGACTTCTCCGTGTCGGACAACAAGTTCACCGGAGTTTATGACCCCGACCTGGCCGCTTTCGCGAGCGCAACCGGTTCGATGGCTGGCATGACGATGACCACCCGAGAGCCCAAGCAGCAGGCGGATGTCACGGTCGGTCCTGGCACTGCCGTAATAGTCTCGACCAAATCCGCAAATGGCGGCATCGATTTCACGGTGACGGAAAAAATAACGAACTTCGCCGAAACGATCAAAGTCAACGATCCCAAAAGTGGGTTGAGTTTTCCGGCTGCTGTAAAAGCGCCTGAACTTTCCGTGGATGCGACCGGCAAGGGTTTGCGGACAAAGCCGCTGCTCGACCTGCTTGCTTTCATCGTGGCAACTGACGATGCAGCCAAATTCAAGGCGGATGAGACGGAGTTCAAATCGCTTCTGACGGCAGCACTGCCATTGTGGGAGCGGATCGACGGCACCTACGGCTTCAAGGACTTTGTGGTGGAGAGTCCGGTCGGCAAGTTCGGTGCGACGCAACTGAATACCGCCATCGGCATGGACGGCATCGCCAAGGACGGCAAGATCAACTACGCGTTCAAGGTTTCCGGCCTGACAATACCGCAGCAGGTGCTGCCCAGCTGGAGCGTTGCGTTGCTGCCGACGGATATCGACCTCAACTTCGGCGGCGCCAACATCGATCTGGACACCATGGCGAAGAAAACCATCCAAACCCTTGATTTCAGCAAGGATCCACCGCTGCCGGCAGATTTCGGCAACCAGATCTCCGCCGATTTCCTGGCCAAGACGCCAAAGGCCATTCTCGGACACAGCACGATCAAGAACGGCAACATCGAGATTGCGATGGAAGGCGAGATGACCTTCCCGGGCAAGAAGCCGCGTGCGGATGTGACAATCGACATCACCGGCTACGATAAGATCGTGGAGACCTTGCAGACGGCGGCGAAGACGGACCCGCAGGCCGCGCAGTATTTCACCGGCGCGCTGGCGATCAAAGGGTTTGGCAAGACGCTGCCGGACGGCCGGCTTGAATGGGTGATCAACACCAAGGCCGACGGTTCAGTGATGGTCAACGGCGCCATGCTGAAGCCGGCCGACCCCATTGGGACGGACGACAGTGGGGAAGAGGCAACGCCATAAAGTATCAGCACTGGCCCGTCGTCGGCGGCAAGTTCTTCGATCTATCCGCTGTCTCGGGATCGCCGCTTATATCGAATGCTCATGATTGTCGTCGCCGAGCGGGAGCGCCCGCAATGCCTTGCCGACTGCGGCGGGTGGCGTTCCGGTCTCCTCGGAAAAACGCATCAGCGTCGGCTCGTGGGCGAGGATGAACTGCAGCACGCCGGCCAGGAATCCCGGCTCGCCGGCGGCCCGGCGGATGGAATGGGCTTCGATGCCGGTGATCGCCAGGAAACGGGGCAGAAGTTCCGGATCGGCGGCGACGAAGCCCAACGCCTTTACGGCAATCGTTTCCGCTTCCTCGCGCATTGACGCTGGGTTTGCCATCGCTACCTTCCTTCGTGGGCGGAATCGTTCTGTTTTCGCAGTAGTGGCAAGTGTTGCCGGCAGCAAGCTCGCCGACCTGGAATCCGAACGCTTTTCGGGCGGCCGGTTTCCGTTTCGTCAATCATATTGCCGTATAGTGGGAACAGGTTTGGTGCGTGCCGACAAGGAGCGCATGACGGCACCCTTCGAGTGGAAGGCCAGCCGGGACGGGAAATCGATGCCAAAGAAGGTTATGATCGTCGAGGACAACGAGCTCAACATGAAGCTCTTTCGCGACCTGATCGAAGCGAGCGGCTACGAGACGGTGCGTACACGCAACGGCCTGGAAGCGCTGGATCTGGCGCGGCAGCACAGGCCGGACCTCATCCTGATGGACATTCAGCTGCCTGAAGTGTCGGGCCTTGAGGTCACCAAATGGCTGAAGGAGGACGACGATCTCCACGTCATCCCGGTCATCGCCGTCACCGCCTTCGCGATGAAGGGCGACGAGGAGCGCATCCGCCAGGGCGGCTGTGAGGCCTATATCTCCAAGCCGATCTCGGTGCCGCGTTTCATCGAGACCATCAAATCCTACCTGGGCGATGCCTGATGCGCCTTTCCAGCCGAGCCGGAGCTTTGTGAAATGACCGCGCGGATCCTCGTCGTCGACGACATCCCAGCAAATGTCAGGCTGCTGGAGGTTCGGCTGCTCGCCGAATATTTCGAGGTTCTGACCGCCACCAACGGGCCGGATGCGATCGAGATCTGCGAGAACGGCAAGGTCGACGTCGTGCTGCTCGACGTGATGATGCCCGACATGGACGGGTTCGAGGTCTGCCGGCGGCTGAAGGGCGACCCGGCGACATCGCACATCCCGGTCGTGATGATCACCGCCCTCGACCAGGTTTCGGACCGGGTGCGCGGCCTCGAGGCCGGCGCCGACGATTTTTTGACCAAGCCGGTCAACGATCTGCAGTTGATGACGCGCGTCAAGAGCCTGGTCAGGCTGAAGTCGCTCACCGACGAGCTGCGGCTGCGCGCCTCGACGACACGCAATATCGGCATCGAGGAGCTTTTGAGCCGCAACTTCGCTACCGACGACGCGGTGCCGAAGGTCCTGCTGGTCGACGAACGCAAATCCTCGTTCGAGCGCATCCAGAAGATGCTGCGCGGCAGTGCCGATCTCGACGTCGCCAACGATCCGCATGCCGGCTTCTTCCAGGCCGCCGAGCAGCCGTATGAATGCGTGATGATCTCGACGGCCTTCGCCGATTTCGACCCGCTGAGGCTCTGCTCGCAATTGCGCTCGCTCGATCGCACCCGTTTCCTGCCGATCATCCTTCTGGCGGACGAGGGCGAGGAGGGGCGTATCATCCGCGGCCTCGAACTCGGCATCAACGACTATCTGATGCGGCCGATCGACCAGCAGGAGCTGACGGCGCGGCTGCGTACGCAGGTGCGCCGCAAGCGCTACAACGACCAGCTTCGCGCCAGCGTCACCCAGACCATCGAGATGGCGGTGACCGATGCCCTGACCGGCCTGCACAACCGCCGCTATCTCGACAGCCATTTGCAGACGCTGTTCGACCGCGCCGTGGCACGGCGCCGGCCGCTATCGGTGATGATCACGGATCTGGACCGCTTCAAGAGCATCAACGACGCGCATGGCCATGACGGTGGCGACGACGTGCTGCGCGAATTCGCGCGGCGGCTGCGCAAGAATGTGCGCGGCATCGATCTAGCCTGCCGCTTCGGCGGCGAGGAGTTCGTCGTGGTCATGCCGGACACCGACGGCGCGGTAGCCGAAAAGGTCGCCGAGCGCATTCGCGCCGAAATCGCCCAACTGCCGTTTGCCGTCGGCACCGAAGGCAAGGCCGTCGAAGTCACCGTCAGCGTCGGCGTGTCGTCGGTGCTGAAGGGGCTAGACACGGTCTCCGCGCTGATGAAACGCGCCGACCTCGCGCTCTACGAAGCCAAGAGCGGCGGCCGCAATCGCGTCGTCGCCAAGGCGGCTTAGCACCGAACACCAATTGGCCAGTCAACGCGACAAGGTTACGAATTTACCTTAATCCAAGCGATTTGCGAGGCTTGGTTAAGAAACGGTTGATTTCCATAAGTTGTTGCGCAAATGTGCAGCCCTTAGACGTAACCGGCACGAGGCTAGATCGCCGGTTCGACCCGAAGAATACCCCATGATGCTCAGGTCCGCCGCATCTCCTGGGTCCGTGGGGTCGGCCGGCCGGCGCTGGCACATAGTGGCCTCCTCGTACCGCTGCCAAACGCCGGCCGGCCCCCAATTTTCAAAACACATCAGGATTCTGCGCCAATATCCGGAAAATATTGGCTTTTTTGTCGTGGCAGATAGACCGCCCCTTGATCCGCACGCTGGGGGCGGGTGCGAATGTGCCTGCAGCCGATTGACAGGGCCTGTCTTCTATGCCGAAATTGGTTGGACCATTGAGCCATTTGTGACCCGTTGGCATGACCGAATTCGGCCTTTCCCCCATACAGGCAACTGCTCGCGACGACGCGGTGCTCAAGGCGCTGGCCGGCTTTGTGATGCGCGAAGCCCTCGGGCCCGGCCAGAGACTGCCGACCGAACGCATCCTTGCCGAGCGCCTCAAGGTGAGCCGCAACACCGTGCGCGAGGCGCTGACGCGCTGGGAAGGGCTCGGCCTGGTCGAACGCCGGCAAGGCAGCGGCACCTATCTCAAGGGAGTGGTCTCGCTGGACATGCTGCACATGCCGCTGACGCTGGCCGGCGGCAATGATTTCACCAGCCTGATGCAGACGCTGGAAATCCGCCGGGCATTGGAAGCGGAAGCCGCCGCCCTGTGCGCCGTTCGCGCGGGCCAGGCCGAGATCGCCGAGATCGCGCGCAAGCTCGACATTATGGAGCAGGCCTTCCACGCGCGCGCCGGCATGTCGGCGGAGGAGGACTGGGAATTCCACCAGTCGATCTATCGCACGTCCGGCAATCCGCTGTTCGAGCAGATCATCGCCGCCATGCACGAACTGTTCCATCGTTTCTGGGAGCATCCGCTTGGCGTTCGTGATTTCGGCCACGCCAGCTTTCCTTACCACCGTACGATCTACGAACGCATCGCCGCGCACGATCCGGAGGGAGCCCGGGCCGAGGCGCTCAAGCTGATCGCCACCGTCGAGGACGATCTGAAGCGCGGTGCGGCCAAACTCAAACTTTCAGGCGAGAAATGAGCGACCATTCCGCCGATTTCGAAAACGACTATCTCGCCGAGGCGGCGACGCTTCTCGCCCATGACGAGCCTTTCCCCGGCGGTGCGGTGGTACCGCCGATCTACCAGACTTCGCTCTTCACCTTCGCCAATTATGCCGAGATGGCCGACACATTCGCCGGCAGGCGACGCCAGCCGATCTATTCGCGCGGCGACAACCCGACGGTCATGGAGTTCGAGGCGCGTGTCGCCGCTCTCGAAGGGGCGGAGGCCGCGCGCGGCTTTTCCAGTGGCATGGCAGCGATCAGCGCCACGGTGCTTGCTTTCGTCGGTGCCGGCGAGCGCATGGTCGTCGTGCGCAATTGCTACGGCGACGCCTATAGGCTGTTCGAACGGCTGTTGCCGCGGCTCAACATCAAGGTGGACTATGTCGACGGTTCCGATCCGGACGCGGTCGCGGCAGCACTTCCCGGCGCCAAGCTGCTTTACCTGGAAAGCCCGACGTCGATGATGTTCGAGCTTCAGGACATAACCCATCTGGCACGGCTGGCCAAAGAGCAGGGCATCGTCACCACGATCGACAATTCCTGGGCGACCCCGGTGTTCCAGAAGCCGATTTCGCACGGTGTCGACCTGGTGCTGCATTCGGCTTCGAAATATCTCGGCGGCCACAGCGATACCGTCGCCGGTGTGGTGGCCGGTTCGGCGGCCCATATTCGACACATCAACGAGCAGACCTATTCCTACCTCGGCGGCAAACTTTCGCCTTTCGAGGCCTGGCTGTTGCTGCGTGGCCTGCGCACATTGCCGCTGCGGTTGCCGCATCACATGAAGAGCGGGCTGACCATCGCCGAACGGCTGAAGGCGCATGGCAATGTCGAGCGGGTCAACCACCCGGCCTATTCCAACCATCCAGGCAAGGCGACGCTTGCCGGCTATGCCGGGCTGTTCTCATTCGAGGTGACGGAAGACGTTGACATCCCGGCTTTCGTCGATGCGCTGAAACTCTTTCGCATCGGCGTCAGCTGGGGCGGCCATGAGAGCCTGGTCGTTCCGGCAAAGGCCTCGCTCGAGCAGACGCCGGGCCTGAATTCGATGGCGCGCTTCGGCGTCAGCCCCCGAACCATCCGCTTCAGTGTCGGATTGGAGAGTGTCGAAGACCTGTGGGCGGATGTTGCCCAGGCCTTCGACAGAGCAAAAAGATAAAAGGAGCCGTTCAAAATGGGAGTGCTGAACATGAAAAAACTGAGCATCCTTCTTGGTGCCGTCGCGGGTCTTGCGATTTCCGCCGGCAGCGTGCTGGCCGATTCCACGGTCAAGATGGTCGAGGTCATCACCAGTCCGCCGCGTACCGAATTCCTCAAGAAGCAGATCGCCGAGTTCGAGACGGCCAATCCGGGCGTCAAGATCGAGCTGGTATCGCTGCCCTGGGGCCAGGCATTCGAGAAATTCCTCACCATGGTGCAGGCCGGCGACACGCCCGACATCGTCGAGATGCCGGAACGCTGGATGGGTCTCTATGCGACCAACGGCCAGCTCGAGGATCTCGGGCCATACATGTCCAAATGGGACGATGCCAAAACGCTGGGCGAACGTGCCAAGCAGTTCGGCTCGACGGTCGACAACAAGCAGTACATGATCCCTTACGGCTATTACCTGAACGCGCTGTTCTGGAACAAGAAGCTGTTCAAAGAGGGCGGCCTGGACGGTCCGCCGGCGACGCTCGATGAATTCGTCGAAGACTCCAAGAAGATCTCGGCGATACCGGGCAAATATGGCTACTGCCTGCGCGGCGGCCCGGGCGCCTTCAACGGCATGCATATGTTCATGAACATCGCCGCGGGCAAGGGCGGCTATTTCAACGAGGACGGCACCTCGACCATCAACGAGGAAGGCTCGGTCAAGGGCCTGCAGATGCTCGCCGACATGTACAAGAACGGCCTGGCGCCGAAAGATGCGGTGAGCTGGGGTTTTAACGAGACCGTCACCGGCTTCTACAGCGGCACCTGCGCCATGCTGAACCAGGATCCCGACGCGCTGCTCGGCATCGCCGACAAGATGAGCGCCGACGACTTCGCCGTGGCGCCGATGCCGGTCGGGCCGAGCGGCAAATCCTATCCGACGCTCGGTTATGCCGGCTGGGCGATGTTCGCCAATTCCCAGCACAAGGACGATGCGTGGAAGCTGATGGCGACGCTGTTGTCGCCCAAGGACAATCTGGAATGGGCAAAGGAAGTCGGCGTCATTCCGATCCACAACGGCGCCGACCAGGACGCTCACTTCAGGACGGAGCAATTCAAAGGCTGGTTCGAGGAACTGAACAACGGCGACAAATACGAGATGGTGACGCCTCCGACGCATCTGGAAAATCTCGGCAATTTCGTCGACCAGGTGGCGATCAAGAATTTTCAGGAAGTGCTGCTTGGTCAGAAGGCGGCCAAGGACGTGGCCGACGAATGGGCCAAGTTCCTGACCAAGGAACAGCAGGATTGGATGGCCAAGAACAAGAAATAGCTTTCCTCCCTTCTCCCCGTTCACGCGGAAAAGGTGTCACGAAGTGACGGATGAGGGGCGGCGCCAACCCGACTTGGCTCGCGCTGCCTCTCATCTGCCTGCCGGCATCTTCTCCCCGTAAACGGGGAAGGCGCTGTCGCCAGCCCATGCTTGTTCCAGGAGACGATCCAGCACCAATGACCTACGCCGTGTCCGAAATACGATCCGCCGGCAGGCCGCGAAAGAAGCGGCTATCCCATGCTGCGATCGAGCCCTGGCTCTATCTCAGCCCGGCGATCGTGCTGCTGGTCGTCGTGCTCTTGGTGCCACTGGTTATCGGTATCGGTTACTCGTTCCGCAAATTCTCCGCTTTCAAATCCGAATATGTCGGGCTTGGGCAGTATCAGGCGATGCTGTCGGATCCCGTGCTCGGGCAGGCGCTCGTCAACACGCTGTGGTGGACGGCAGCCAGCCTGTTCTTCCAATTCTTCCTGGGACTTGGCCTGGCGCTGCTGCTCGACACACCGTTCCGGGGCAGAAAGATCGTACAGGCCGTGGTCTTCCTGCCCTGGGCGGTGCCGTCCTTCCTCTCCGGCCTGACCTGGGCCTGGCTGTTCAATCCGATCATCGGGCCGCTGCCGCATTGGCTCTACGCATTGGGGCTGAAAGCCGAGCCTACCAACGTGCTCTCCGATCCGTCGACCGCCATGTGGGGGCCGATCGTCGCCAATGTCTGGTTCGGCATTCCCTTTTTTGCCATCACGCTTTTGGCGGCGCTGAAGTCGATCCCGTCGGAATTGCATGAGGCGGCGGCGATCGACGGCGCCTCGCCGTGGCAGCGCTTCACCAAGGTGACGCTGCCGTTCCTGGCGCCGACCATCGTCATTACCGTCATGCTGCGCACGATATGGATCGCCACCTTCGCCGACCTGATCTTCGTCATGACCGAAGGCGGGCCTGCCGGTTCGACGGCCACGGTGCCGGTCTATATCTATGTCAGCGCGTTCAAGTCGCTGGACAAGGGCTATGCCTCGGCTGTGGCGGTGCTGCTGCTCGTGCTGCTCATCGTCTATGCGGTTGCGCTGATCGGCATCCGCCGTTCGCTGGTAAGGCACGTCTGATGATTGCCGGACGTTCCGCTTCCTCGCGCGTTGTCGGCGGCATCGGCCTTTACGGCGCCATCGGTGCCTACATGGCCTTCGCGCTGTTCCCGATCTTCTGGACATTGAAGATCTCGGTCACGCCGGAGCGGCTGCTCTATTCCGAAGGCATCACTTTCTGGCCGTCGCAAACGACGCTGCAGAACTTCATCACCGTGCTCGAAGCCACCGATTTTCCGCGCTACTTCCTGAACAGCGTTATCGTTTCGGTGTCGACGGCAGCCTTCGTAACGGTCATTGCCACGCTTGCCGGCTACGCCATGTCGCGATTTTCCTTCCGCGGCAAGGCGACCTTGGCCATCCTGCTTTTGCTCACCCAGACTTTTCCGCTGGTGATGGTCATTCCGCCGATCTACCGCATCATGGGACAGATCGGCCTCATCAACAGCCTGACCGGCCTCGTCGTCATCTACACCGCCTTCAATACGGCCTTTGCGACCTTCCTGATGCAATCTTTCTTCGACGGCATCCCGCGAGACCTGGAAGAGGCGGCGATGATCGACGGCTGCACGCGCCTGCAGGCGATGCGCAAGGTGATCGTGCCGCTGACGCTGCCCGGCATGGGCGCGACGCTCGGTTTCGTCTTTACCGCCGCGTGGAGCGAGTTGCTGTTTGCGCTGATGCTGATTTCCAGCGACGACCAGAAGACTTTCGCGGTCGGCTTGCTCACCTATATCGGCAAATTCGCGGTCGACTGGGGACAGATGATGGCGGCTTCCATCCTGGCGCTGATCCCGGTCTGCGTCTTCTTTGCCTTCCTGCAACGCTACCTCGTCACCGGCCTTACCGCCGGTGCCGTCAAGGGATAGATCGATGGCCTCCGTCACACTCGACAAAGTCCGCAAAGACTATGGAGCCGTGCGCGTCCTGCACGCGGTCGATCTCGAAATCGCCGACGGTGAGTTCGTCGTTCTGGTCGGCCCGTCCGGCTGTGGGAAATCGACCCTGCTACGCATGATCGCCGGGCTGGAGGAAGTCTCCGACGGGGAGATCCATATTGGCGAGCGCCTAGTCAACGACATCGCGCCAAAGGACCGCGACATTGCCATGGTATTCCAGTCCTACGCGCTCTATCCGCACATGGACGTGTCGAAAAACATGGGTTTCAGCCTGATGCTGAGGAAGGCCGGCAAGCCGGCGATCGATGCAAGGGTGGACAGTGCTGCCAAGCGGCTCGGGCTCGATGCGCTTCTGCAGCGCCTGCCGCGGCAATTGTCCGGCGGCCAGCGTCAGCGCGTCGCCATGGGACGGGCCATCGTGCGCGACCCGAAGGTCTTTCTCTTCGACGAGCCGCTTTCGAACCTCGACGCCAAGCTGCGCGTCCACATGCGCGCCGAGATCAAGGCGCTGCACCAGCAACTGAAGACCACTTCGGTCTATGTCACCCACGACCAGACCGAAGCAATGACAATGGCCGACCGCATCGTCGTCATGCATGACGGCCTCGTCCAGCAGGTCGGTGCGCCGCTCGATCTGTACGACCGGCCGGTCAACATGTTCGTCGCCGGGTTCATCGGCTCGCCCGGCATGAATTTTCTGCCTGCCGTGGTTGAAAAGGGCGCCAAGCCGGATGCCATCCTGGCCGACGGCCAGAAGCTGAGGCTGCCGGACGGCCTGCCGCTCAGGGATGGCGATGCGATCACCGTCGGCTTGCGGCCCGAGCATATCCGGCTCGCCAACAATGGCCCGCTGAAAGGCGAGGTGGGTGTCGTGGAGCCGCTCGGCCTGTCGACCCAGTTCTATGCCAGGCTTGCCGGCCAGCAGGTCTGCGTGTTTGCCATGGGCCGGGCCAGCGTGAAGCCGGGTGAGGCCGTGCGCCTGTCGGCTGATCCGGCATCGCTGCATCTGTTCGATCCGGCTAGCGGCGGTCGCATCGGCTAGTCCTGTATTCCCGAAACGAAAAACGCCGCCCGGAGGGCGGCGATTCGGTACTGCGAGAGAAAACCCGATTACTTGATCTTGGTTTCCTTGAATTCGACGTGCTTCTTGGCGACCGGATCGTATTTGCGGAACGACAGCTTGTCCGTCTTGGTGCGGCTGTTCTTGCTGGTCACGTAGAAGAAACCGGTGTCGGCGGTCGACAGAAGCTTGATCTTGATGTTTGCGGCTTTGGCCATGATGTTCGTCCGTTAATGTTCGTGGAGTTTTGGCCGCTGGAGCACGGGGAAACACCCGGACGCGGGAAACTTGCCGCGACACATAAAGAACGCGCCCGGAAAGTCAACCCTTGTCCAGGTTCTGTGTCGTAAGCAGATGAGTTGTCCGGATTAGGTAGCACATGAGTTGTCCGGGTTTATTGCCAGCCGATGGAGGCTGGGGATGAAGCGGACAATTGATGTGCTACCAAAACCCGACAACTTGATTGGCTGCCGACGGCCGCGGGAGGCTCCTGTGTGCCTCCGGCCGTCCTAAGCAGGCTCCGGGTGGCGTCTCAGTTTGAATGCTGGCTATGAGTATCGAGCGATGGACGGCTGATCGATCACCCAAAGCCAGTTCCCGTCACTTTGCCGGCGAGCGATTTCCGCAGTCACGGTGCCATCGGCAAGGCGCGTGGACGTAAGCGCCAAATCCCCGTTGATGATAGTCGGACGCTGATCTCCGAGATCAAACTTTCGTCCCGCTGCCACCAACTTGGCGTAAAATCGGCTGATGGCGTCTCTGCCGCAGGCCAACTGTCCGTTGCCGGTATCGAGGACGGCACCGGGTTCGTAAAGAGCAGCCATTCCTTCCGCGTCTCCCGCTTGCTCGCGAGAAACCAATAGCCGCGCCAGGTCCTGGGGATCGCTTGCCGGTTTGCGGTTTGCTTCATCATTCATTGGCAGGCTTCCTGACAGCCAAATTCAAACCGAGATACGACCAGATTCCGGTCACTCCGCCGCGACGGTTTCCGGCCGCATCGCCTTCTTCCAATCTCCCGTCGTGTTCCACCAGCGGTTCGGGTTGGTGCGATCGTCGAGACCCTTGGAGCGGCTGGCAAGCAGTGGCTGAATGCGGATCACCGGTTCCTGATAGCTGTGAACCTGGTAAATCGCTTCGACGACGCGAGCGGCGAGCTTCTGGTCGTCAGGCAGTTCGAACGACACCTCGACAGTGCCCGGCCGCATGCGTAATTCCGTTTCGGCGCCGGCGGCGGCACCTTCAAGTGGCCGGTAGCGTTCGATGCCGTCCGCCGACTGAAAGGCATTGCTGTCATATTTGCCCATTCTGAGCGGTGCGATCGCGACGACCGCCTCCATAATGCGGTCGACATCGGCTGCCGGTGCCTGAAAGGTCACCAGCAGCAGCAATTCCATCCGCAGCGATTTCGTTTCAAAGCCACTGTCGATCATCCGAGGTCTCCCTGCTTATGCACTTTGAGGGAGCATATACTCGAGCCCTCCTGACATGGTTGTGTCAGTAGTTGGTCAGCAGTGGGAGTGATGTCGGCAGCGGGGCCTGCTCAGAGGATTTTGCGGAGCAGCCTGGTGCCGACCAGCACGATATAGCAGGCGAAGAACAGGCCGAGCGCCCAACCGAAGCCCGACGGCCCGAAAGCGTCCATGCCGATGCCGATTGCCTGCGGGCCAAGCACCATTCCGACACCGTAGCAAAGCACGAAGGCGGCATTGGCGGAGGCCAATTCGTGGCCGGAAAGCTGCGAGCCGAGATGCGCCAGACCGATTGTGTACATGGCAGCGACCACACCGCCCCAGACGAACAGAAGCGCTGCCATCAAATGCCAGTTCTGCGCGAAGAACGGCATGAAGACCGTGCCTGCAAGCCCGACAGTGGCACAGGCCATCAGCAGATAGCGGCGGTCGCTGACGCGGTCGCTGATCATGCCGATGGGGATTTGCAACAGCACGTTGCCGAGGCCGATCATGGTGAGCAACAGGGCTGCGTCCGCTTCGGAGTAGCCGATGCGGTTGCCGTAGACCGGGAACAGGGCAAAGCCGCCGGTCTCGACCGCGCCGAACACCAGCACGGCGGCGGTCGCCGTCGGCACCAGCCAGATGTAACGCAGGAAATTGCTGGTTTCGCCGTCGGAGACGATCGTCGGGCTTTCGTTGCGCGCCGCCAGAACCGGTATGGCAGCCAGCGTTACCAGCGCGATGGTGACGCCGAAGGGGAGAAAACCACTGCTGCCGAGATGAGCGAACAGCCATGGCCCGGCGGCAAAGCCGAGTGACAGCACTGTGGCATAGATGCCGAGGACGAGGCCGCGTCGGTGCGGCGGCGCCGAGGTGCTGATCCAGAATTCCGACAGGATGAACAGCACCGTCAGCGCGATATGCAGCAGCACGCGCAACGGAAACCACATCCAGAAGGCTGGTGCGAAATGGAAACCGACAAAGGCCAGCGCCCCGGCCGCAATCATGGCAAGCATCGTCCAGGCGACCCCGAACCGCATGGCGAGCGGGGTGGCGAGCGGCGCGCCGGCGATCGAGGCGAGGCCGGCGACCGCGGTGTTGAGACCGATCATCGACGCGGAGTGGCCACGCGTTTCCAGGATCACGCTGAGCAGTGGCATGCCGAGGCCGATGGCAATGCCGACGACGCTGATCGACGAGATCGCCGCGACCATCGGCAGCCAGTGTACGCGTTCCTCGACCTCTCGCTGGGTATCCACTGTCATGAAATGCCTGGCTGCTCTAGAGAATTTCGCGGACGAAGCGATTGCGGACAAGCCGGTAGAACGGCACGGGACCGCCGGGGCTCAGCAGCGGATCCCGGGCGAGCCGCGTTTCCAGCTCCTCCAGGACCGTGCGCGTGATGTCTGGAATATCGGCTTGCCTGGCCTTGGCCAGCGGCAGCCAAACGACGTCCTCCAACTCGTCGGTCGGACCGCCATCCGGCAGCTCCACGGCGACGTCGTCGCGCCACGCGGCGAGAAAGCGCGTATCGAAGCGGCGCACCCGGTTGGGCGGTGTGATGGCGCGTGCGACGAAGCGCAGCGCTTGCAGTGATGGGATGACGCCGTGTTCGACAAAGCCCTGCCAGTCGCGCCTGGCGGTCGCGAAGGTGCCTTTTTGGCCGATCAGCAAGCCGGCCTCCTCATAGGTTTCGCGGATTGCCGACAAGGCAATGGCGCGGGCGCGGGCCGGGCTGGTGCGACCGATGCCAGCGGTCAATCTCGCTTCTTCCTCGGGATGAAGTGCAGTGGCTATCGAGATGCGGCTGTCGGCCGGATCGGTGCGGCCGCCCGGAAACACGAATTTTCCCGGCATGAAGGCATGACGGGCGTGGCGCCGGCCCATCAGCACCAGGAACTCATCGCCCTTGCGGTCGAGCAGGATCAGCGTCGCGGCGTCGCGCGGGCGTATAGGCTTGGCCTCGAGCGCGACCCGCTCAACCTTGTCGACTTCCGCCTTGGTCACAACGTCCATGCGCTCGACCTAGCGGAATCTTCTCCGATGCGAAAGTGGCGTTCAGCCATGCCGATTTGCGCCAGCCTCGGTTTCAAGCCTCGGGATGCGACTCGATCAGATCTTCTTCACCGCCAAAGCCGTGCATATAAAACGCCCATTGCAGGCCGATGACAGCGCCCTTGACCGGCTGCAGCAGGACGACGGCGAGAATGATGGTCAATGGCACCCAGATGGCGATGTGCTGCCAGGTCGACAGCGTCGAGGTCGCCTCGACACCCATGAAGGCGCCGAGCACGATGTGGCCGACAATGACCACCACAAGATAGGCCGGCAGGTCGTCGGCGCGATGGTGGTGGAGCTCCTCGCCGCAACGATCGCATTTGTCGACGGTTTTGACGAAGGCGCGAAACAGCTTGCCCTCGCCGCAATGCGGGCAGCGGCCGAGCATGCCGCGCTTCATTGCCGTCCATAGCGGCCGGGCCGTCCGGCCCGAGTGATGTTCGCCGCCGAAAACCCGTTCTTCCACCTGCAGTTCTGTTGGCATTACCGTCTCCTGCCGCGCGAGCCTGGACGCGATTGCGACGCTCGGGCGCGGCCTTTGGCCTTGTGGAACGACCGTTTGGAGCCGGGCAGCGGCTTTGGCTCGGTCAGCATCTCGAAACGCATCGCGCCGGCCATCGGCGCCACCTCGATCAGGCGAACCTCGACGCGATCAGCAAGCTGATAGCCCTTGCCGGTGCGTTCTCCGAAAAGCGATCGAGCAGTTTCGTCGTATATATAGTAGTCGCCGCCCAGGGTTGAAACCGGAATGAAGCCATCCGCGCCATACTGCGGCAATTGGACAAACAGGCCCGATTTGGTGACGCCCGAGATGCGGGCGTCGAAACGGTCGTCGATGCGCTCGGCGAGATAGGCGGCGATCAGCCGGTCGACCGTGTCGCGCTCGGCGGCCATCGCGCGCCGCTCGGTCGCCGAAATCAGCGCCGAGACCTCTTCCAGCCGTTCCGCCTCGTCCTTCGTCAGGCCGCCCGGACCAAGGCCGAGTGCGGCAATCAGCCCACGATGCACGATCAGGTCGGCATAGCGGCGGATCGGCGAGGTGAAATGCGCGTAGCGCTTAAGATTGAGGCCGAAATGGCCGATATTGGCGGGCGAATATTCGGCCTGGCTCTGCGAGCGCAGCACCACTTCGTTGACCAGCCCCTCATTGTCGGCGCCGCGCACGCGAGCGAGGATGCCGTTGAACTGGTTCGGCCGCATCTGTGCACCGCGCGCCAGCGACAGGCCGAGCGTCTGCAGGAATTCACGCAGCGATTCCTGCTTGGCGAGCGAAGGCGCATCGTGGATGCGGTAAACCAGCGCCTGCCGCTTCGCCTCCAGCGTCTCGGCGGCGGCGACATTGGCCTGGATCATGAACTCTTCGATCAGTTTGTGCGCGTCGAGCCGCTCCGGCACGACGACCTTGTCGACGGTGCCGTCCTGCTTGAGAAGGATCTTGCGCTCGGGCAGATCGAGTTCGAGCGGCTGGCGCGTGTCGCGGCCGCGCTTCAGGATCGCGTAGGCGTCCCATAGCGGCTTCAGCACCGCATCGAGGATCGGGCCAGTCGTGTCGTCCGGTGCGCCGTCGATCGCCGCTTGCGCCTGCTGATAGGCGAGTTTCGCCGCCGACTTCATCATGATGCGATGGAATGAGTGTCTGAGTTTGTGACCATCGGCCGAGAAAGTCATACGCACCGCAATTGCCGGACGATCCTGGCCCTCGCGCAGCGAACAGAGGTCGTTCGAGATGCGTTCCGGCAGCATTGGTACGACTCGGTCGGGGAAATAGACCGAATTGCCGCGCTTCAGCGCTTCGCGATCAAGCGCCGTGCCATAGCGCACGTATGCAGCGACATCGGCAATGGCGACGGTGACAACCACGCCGCCGGCGTTCTTCTCGTCGGTGTCGGGCATAGCGAACACCGCGTCGTCATGATCCTTGGCATCGGCCGGATCGATGGTGAGCAGCGGCAGCTCGCGCCAATCCTCGCGGCCGGCAAGCGTCGCCGGCTTGACCGCCTCCGCCTCGGCGATGACGTCCGCGGGAAAAATATGGGGAATGTCATGTGCGTGGATGGCGATCATCGAGACCGCCTTTTCGCTGGTCAGCGACCCCAACACCGCCAGAACCTTGGCTCTCGGCAGCCCGTAGCGGGAGGCCCGCGCCGGCTCGACCTCGACCAGGTCGCCATTCTTGGCGCCGTTCTGGAATTCCTTGTCGACGACCAGCTCCGGCTGGCGCCTTTCCACCGGCTCGATGCGGAGCGTGCCGTCCTTCAGCACACGGAAAACGCCGAGAACCGCATCGGTGCGCTTCTCGAATATCTTCATTACCCGGCCGGTATAGGCCGGGCCTGCCGGATCGTCGGTCGGAAAGGTCTTGGCCAGCACGCTGTCGCCGATGCCCGGCGTCGGGCCATTGCCGCCGCGCGACACGCGGATCGCTATGACCGGAGGTTCGCCATTGCCCACGGCTTCGGTCGGGTGCGCCAGCAGCACACCATCGGCGTCACGGCCGAAGATGTCGAGCACCGCGACGTGGGGCAGGGTGCCGACGCGGGCAAGCCGCTTGCGCTCCTTGGTCAGCAGGCCTTCATCCTGCAGGTCGCGCAAGACGTCCTTCAGCCAGATACGGTCTTCGCCGCGCAGCGCAAACGCCTTGGCGATGTCGCGTTTTCCGGCGCGGTCCGGATTTTCGGCGATGTAACGCAGTATCTCGTCGCGTGAAGGCCGGTAATTGTCCCTGACCTTGGCACGGGTATCGGCGGTGCGCAGATCGCCGTGGCTTCTTCCGGAGACTTTGCGCGCCAACCCGTCCTATCCCTTTTTCCTGGCCGCCGGTTTTTTGGCCGCAGCCGGTTTCTTCGCAGGCGCGGCCGCTTTGCGGAAGGGCTTCCTGGCGCCATTGCCGCCCTTGGCTTCCTTTTCCGCAATGAGCGCCACCGCATCCTCGATCGTCACCGATTGCGGATCCTTGCCCTTCGGCAGCGTCGCATTAACCTTGCCGAAATTCACATAAGGCCCGTATTTGCCGTCGCGCACGACGATCTTGCCGCCGCCTGCAGGATGTTCGCCAAGTTCCTTGAGCGCAGCGGCTGTGCCGCCATTGCGGCCGCCTTTGCCCTTCAATTGCTTTTCGGCGATCACCGAGACGGCGCGATTGAGGCCGATCGAGAACACGTCCTCGATGCTGTCGAGATTGGCGTAGGTGCCGTCATGCAGCACGAACGGCCCGTAGCGCCCCAGCCCGGCCGAAATCATCTTGCCCGATTCCGGATGCTTGCCGACGTCGCGCGGCAGCGACAACAGGGCGAGCGCCTTTTCGTGATCGATCGAATCGACAGTCCAGCCCTTGGGCAGGCTGGAGCGCTTGGCATCCTTGCCGTCGCCGCGTTGGATATAGGGGCCGAACCGGCCATTGCGCAGCGTGATCTCCTCGGCGGTATAGGGGTCCTTGCCGAGCACTTTGGTGCCGTCTTCGCCATTGCCGTTCTCGCCATTGGGATTGGCGGCGTCGCCGAGCTGGCGGGTGAAGGAGCATTCGGGATAGTTCGAACAGCCGACGAAGGCGCCGAACTTGCCGAGCTTCAGCGACAGGTTGCCGGTGCCGCATTTCGGACAGATGCGCGGGTTCGAACCGTCTTCCCGCGCGGGAAACACCAGCGGCGCCAGTTCCTCGTTCAACGCATCGAGAACGTCAGTGACGCGCAACTCCTTGATGTCGGCGACGGCGCCGGAAAAATCCTTCCAGAAATCGCGCAGCACGTCCTTCCAGGCGAGCTTGCCGTCGGAAATCTCGTCGAGCTTTTCCTCCAGCGAAGCGGTGAAGTCGTACTCGACATAACGCTCGAAGAAGCTTTCGAGGAATGCCGACAATAGCCGGCCCTTGGCCTGCGGCACCAGCTTGCGCTTGTCGATGGTGACATAGTCACGATCCTCGAGGGTCTTCAGGATCGCCGTATAGGTCGACGGCCGGCCGATGCCCAACTCTTCCAGCTTCTTGATCAGCGAAGCTTCCGAATAACGCGGCGGCGGTTCGGTGGTGTGCTGGGTGGCGTTGATCGCCTCGCGGGTGAGCTGCTCGCCGGCACGGATCTCGGGCAGGCGGCGGCTTTCCTCGTCTTCCGAATCTTCTTCCTTCTGCTCGATGTAAGCGGCAAGGAAGCCATCGAAACGAACAACCGAGCCGACAGCACGAAGCTCGGCGGTACGCGAACCGTTGATGGCCTCGATCTCAACCGTGGTGCGCTCGATCTCGGCCGGCTGCATTTGGCTGGCGATGGCGCGTTTCCAGATCATCTCGTAAAGCCGCGCCTGGTCGGCGTCGAGATACTGCCTGACGGAAGCCGGCGTGCGCATGAAATCAGTCGGACGGATCGCTTCGTGCGCTTCCTGGGCATTCTTGGCCTTGGCGGAATAGACGCGCGGCTTTTCAGGCAGGTATTTGGCACCGAATTCCTTGGCAATCGCATCGCGTGCGGCAGAGATCGCCTCCGGTGCCATCTGCACGCCATCGGTTCGCATATAGGTGATCAGGCCGGTGGTCTCGCCGCCGATCTCCATGCCCTCATAGAGCCGCTGCGCCACCTGCATGGTGCGGTTGGCCGAAAAGCCGAGACCCGATGAGGCTGCCTGCTGCAGCGTCGAGGTGGTGAAGGGCGGGCCGGGATTGCGCCTGGTCGGCTTGGCTTCGACCGACACTGCCTTGAAGCTGGCGCCTTCGAGCATCGCCTTGATGTCGTCGGCCTGCGCCTTGTTGGAAATGTCGAGCTTTTGCAGCTTCTTGCGCTCGAAGGCGGTCAGCCGCGCCTCGAAATTTTCCTTGCGCGGCGTACCGAGAATGGCGGCGACCTGCCAGTATTCCTCGCGGATGAAGCGCTCGATCTCGGATTCGCGGTCGCAGACCAGACGTAGCGCCACCGACTGGACGCGGCCGGCGGAGCGGGCGCCGGGCAGCTTGCGCCACAGCACGGGCGACAGCGTGAAGCCGACCAGATAGTCGAGCGCGCGGCGGGCGAGATAGGCATCGACCAGCGGCGCATCGATCTGGCGCGGATTGGCCATCGCCTCCAGCACCGACGCCTTGGTGATGGCGTTGAAGACGACGCGGCTGACCGGCTTGTCCTTCAGCGCGCGCTTTTGCTTCAGCACTTCCAAGACATGCCAGGAGATCGCTTCGCCCTCGCGGTCCGGATCGGTGGCGAGGATCAGCCCGTCGGCGTCCTTGACCGCCTTGGCGATATCGGCGAGACGCTTTCCAGACGCGGTGTCGACGGCCCAGGACATGGCAAAGTCCTCGTCCGGACGCACCGAGCCATCCTTGGCCGGCAGATCGCGGACATGGCCAAACGAGGCCAGAACCTTGTAGTTCTTGCCGAGGTACTTGTTGATTGTCTTCGCCTTGGCCGGCGATTCGACGACGACGACGTCCATACGGTCTCATATCAGTTGTGATGCGGCAGAAGAATTCCGCTGCGCGCGACGAAATCTCGTTCAATGTGTCGCTCACATGGCCGCGCTTTTGCATCCGGTCAAGGCCAAGCAGTCAAAATACGGCCCTGTACCGAATGCGCAACCCAACGGCGCGCCATGCGATTTTCCGCAATCCTGGACAAGGGAAATGGCCAGCCTATCGCTGAACAAACCCGGCAATTGATCCTGGAGAACGGGACAAACTCTCCCGCGGATATAAGAGAAACATCGAGCACGCGCCAGCCCTGCTTGAACAGATGCTGTGAAGCGCGCAATCGGTAGCCCGGCATTTTGCTCGGACAGTCGCAAGGAACTGGCGTGCTGAAAAGCTGGCCGCCGGGGCGGTTGGGTCAAGTTCCCGGCGACCAGCCGTGTTACCGCCTGTTACAGCGGATCAGAAGCTCAAGGCTTAGTCGGCCTTGGCGATATGCCAGACGCCGCCGACACCCTCGCCGGCGAGGTCGCGGGCCTTCTTGTCCTTGCTGAACGTGTAGAGCGGCTTGCCTTCGTAGGCCCACATCCTGGTGCCGTCGGTGCGGTCGACGATCGTCCATTCGCCCTCGGCCTTGGCGTTGGCGTCAGCCTTCAGCGGCGGCCAATTGGCGGCGCATTTGTCGTAGCAGTTCGACTTGCCGGCCTCGTCCTTGTCGTAGGTGTAGAGCGTCATGCCGCTGGCATCGGTGTAGATCTTGGTGCCGCCGACCTCCGCTTCCTTCCACGCCTCGGCGGCGAAGGATGCGGCAGTGCCGAGCAAAAGCGCGGCCATGCCAATTGCGATCGTTTTCATGGACTTCTCCCTGGATCGTTCGAAAAGCGCGCGGAACCGCGGCTTCGTTGTGATCAACGCTGCCTGGCGGCCCTTTCTTCCCGGGCTGCTTTCCCGTCGATCAGGCGAGGGCGACGACTTGCCACGCGATAGTAACGGGGACCACGTGATGGGCCACGCGATGGTGATTGGCGGACGGCCGTTGTCGCGGCTATATGGCTGCGCAGTCATCTGGAGACGGAAATGGCATTGGACGTCGGCTATGTCAGTGCGATCGGGGCGGGAGCAATTTCGTTCCTGTCACCCTGCGTGCTGCCGCTGGTGCCGCCTTACCTGTGCTATATGGCCGGCGTGTCGGTCGACGATTTCCGCGGCGAGGCCGGCATTGCGGCAAAGGCCGGTGCGCGAGGCGCGCTGGTTAATTCCTCCATCGCCTTCGTGCTCGGCTTCTCGACCGTCTTCGTCGCGCTCGGCGCCGGCGCCTCGACCATCGGCCATCTGCTGCGGGTCTGGCAGGAGCCGCTGGCAATGGCGGCCGGCGTGCTGATCATCCTGATGGGGCTGAATTTCCTCGGCGTGCTGCGCATCCCTTTGCTTTCACGCGAGGCGCGCTTCCAGTCACAAGGCAAGCCGGCCAGCCTGATCGCCGCTTACGTCATGGGCTTGGCCTTCGCCTTTGGCTGGACGCCCTGTATCGGCCCGGTGCTGGGGCCAATCCTGACGCTTGCCGGCGGCCGCGAGACGGTGGGCGAGGGCGCGCTGCTGCTTGCCGCCTATTCGCTCGGCCTCGGCATACCGTTCCTGATCGCTGCGCTGTTTTCCGGCGCCTTCATGCGCTTTCTCGGAAAATTCCGCGTCCATCTCGGCCGCGTCGAAAAAGCCATCGGCGCGCTGTTGGTGGTCGCCGGCGTGTTTTTCCTGACCGGCGGCGTGCAGACGGTGTCATACTGGCTGCTCGAGAATTTTCCGGTGCTGGGGCAATTGGGCTAGGTTCGCCGCCCGGCCGAAGCGCGAGGCCGTAGCTGCGGCGCAAGGCACCGCAGCTACGTGGTCCGTTCAACCTTCGAAATAGCCCGGCTGGTCGATATCGGCGATGAGCCCGGGTCCGCTCGGCGCCCACCCCAGCAGCGCGCGAGTCCGTTCGCTCGAGGTCGGGACATCCATCGCCGCGAACATCGCGAACCAGCCAAAATGATCGGCGGCTTCTTCCCCGGACTTGGCGACGACCGGCACGTTCAGGCGCCTGCCGATCACGCCGGCGATGTCCTTGAACGGCACGCCTTGTTCGGCGATCGCGTGATATCGCCCGCCACCGGCTCCATGCTCGAGCGCAAGCCGGTAAACGCGAGCGGCATCGAACCGATGCACGGCGGGCCAGCGATTGAGCCCTTCGCCGGCATAAGCCGACACGCCCTTCCTGCGAGCAAGGTCGATGAGAATAGGAACAAAGGCGTGGTCGCCCTGGCCATGGACCGACGGCGGAAGGCGGACAACCGACGCGCGCACCCCGCGTGCCGGCAGCGCGGCGGCTGTCGCTTCGGAGGCGCGGGGATATGAGGCGGAAGCGGGAACAGGCGCATCTTCCTCGGTCGCTGTACGGCCGCGCGCCTGGAGCGCGGTTCCGGAGGTGACGAGCAGGGGCCGCTCGGAGCCTTCGAGTGCACCGCCCAAGGCCTCGATGGCGCGCCGGTCCATCTCGCAGTTTTGCGCGAATTTCGAGAAGTCGTGGTTGAAGCCGGTATGGATCACGCCGTCGGCTGCTGCTGCGCCGCTGCTGAGGCTTTCGAGGTCTTCGAGGTCACCTCGATGCACCTCGGCTCCGGCGGCGGCAAGCGACTTGGCCGACGCCTCCGAGCGGGCGAGGCCGAGCACCTGATGGCCGGCGCCGATGAGTTCTTGAACGACGGCAGAACCGACGAATCCGGTCGCTCCGGTAACGAAAACACGCATCACGACTTCTCCTTGTTCATTTCTGACCACGACCATGCTCGCGGCCCAGTTGTGTCGTGATAGGCGCTTGAGAAAATACGATCTATGCGGTAAAGTCCGTATTGTCTTCGCAATCGTCCGGAATGACCTGTGGATCCCCTTTCAGATGTGCTCTCGCTGCTGAAGCCGCGAAACTATATGTCGGCCGGTTTCGATGCTGGTGGTGAATGGTCGATCCAGTTCCCCGACCAGCAGCAAAGCATCAAGACCGGAGCGGTGGTCTCCGGCCGTTGCTGGCTATCTGTGGAGGGCGTTGCTGACGCAGTGCGCCTTGAGACGGGAGACTGCTTCCTGCTGCCGAGTGGATGGCCTTTCCGCCTTGCAAGCGACATGAGCTTGACGCCTGTTGAAGCCGTCAAGATTTTTCCGCCTGCGCGAGCCGGCGGTGTCGTGACCCACAATGGCGGTGGTGATTTCTTTCTGGTCAGCAGCCGCTTCGCGCTTGGCGGCAATCATGCCGGCATCCTGTTGCGGATGCTGCCAGCCATTGTGCATATCCGCAAAGAGTCGGACCAGTCGGCGCTGCGCTGGTCGGTGGAGCGGATGATGCAAGAGCTGCGCGAGCCGCAGCCGGGCGGCTTTCTGGTGATCCAGCACCTCGCCCACATGATGCTGGTTCAGGCGTTGCGGCTGCATCTTTCAGAAGGATTGAAAGGTGGCATCGGCTGGCTCTTTGCCCTGGCGGACAAACAGATCGGCGCGGCGATCAGCGCCATGCATGACGATCCGGCACATGGCTGGACGTTACAGGAGCTGGCGGAACGGGCCGGCATGTCGCGATCGACCTTTGCGCTCAGATTCAAGGAGACGGTCGGCGCGTCGCCGATGGACTATTTGACGCGCTGGCGAATGCTGCTGGCCGGCGACCGGCTGACGAATTCCAGCGATCCCGTCGCCGTCATCGCGCTGTCGCTCGGCTACGAATCCGAAAGCGCGTTCAGCACAGCCTTCAAGCGGGTCATGAACTGTTCGCCGCGGCAATATAGCCGTGGCCGAACTCCCGTCTTCGCATCGCGTAACGAGCCGGAAGCCGCTTGAGCCGATCGGGCTTGGGCGTGTCGCGGGTAGGAGGTTCCACGCCTCACCGGAATTTAACCGCATTGGTGCAGCATGGCGCCGGTGCTACTAACGCTTCGATTCCAGACCCCTTTCAACGGTTGCTGTCCCCATGAGCCAGAGATCCTGCCTGTCCATCATCCTCGCCGCTGGCGAAGGCACGCGCATGAAGAGTGTAGTGCCGAAAGTGCTGCACACAATCGCCGGCCTGCCGATGGTTGCCCATGTCGTCAAGGCGGCCGAAGCCGCCGGCAGCGGCGATCTGGCGCTGGTGATCGGCCATGGCGCCGATGAGATGCGCAAGGCCGCACTCAAGTTTGCGCCGAAGGCCGAGGCTTTCGTTCAGGAAAAACGTCTCGGCACCGCGCACGCCGTGCTTGCCGCACGCGCAGCAATATCAAAGGGTTATGACGACATCTTAGTGATGTTTGGCGACACGCCGTTGATCGATCCGGAAGCGCTCGCGGCGGCGCGGCTGAAGCTGGCGGAAGGTGCGGCCGTCGTCGTGGTCGGCTTCCGTACGGAAAATCCTTCGGGCTACGGCCGGCTTATCGAAAAGGCCGGCAAGCTCGTCGCCATACGCGAGGAGAAGGACTGCTCGGACGAGGAGAAGAAAGTCACCTTCTGCAATGGCGGGCTGATGGCGGTCGCTGGCAGGCATGCGCTGATGCTGCTCGATCAAGTCGGCAGCAAGAACGCCAAGGGCGAGTATTATCTCACCGATATCGTCGAGATCGCGGCTGCGCAGGGACTTGATGTGGTCGCCACCGAAGCCAGTTTCGAGAACGCGCTCGGCATCAACAACCGTGCCGAGCTTGCTCAGGCGGAAGGTATCTGGCAGACGCGTCGACGCCATGAAGCGATGCTTTCCGGGGTGACGCTGATTGCGCCTGAAACCGTGTTCTTCTCGCACGATACCGAGATCGGTGCCGATACGATCGTCGAATCCAATGTCTGGTTCGGGCCGGGCGTGAAAATCGCCACGGGCGCCAAGATCCATGCCTTCAGCCATATCGAAGGCGCCACCATCGCGTCGAATTGCGATGTCGGGCCGTTCGCGCGGCTGCGGCCCGGGGCCGATCTGAGAAACAAAGCCAAGGTCGGCAATTTCTGCGAGGTAAAGCAGGCGATCGTCGAGGAGGGCGCCAAGGTCAATCACCTGACCTATATCGGCGATGCCCGCATCGGCGCGGGCGCCAATATCGGCGCCGGCACCATCACGTGCAATTATGACGGCTATTCGAAATTCTTCACCGATATCGGCGAGGGCGCCTTCATCGGCTCGAACTCCTCGCTGGTGGCGCCGGTGTCGATCGGCAAGGGCGGCTACATCGCTTCGGGCAGCGTCATCACCGAAAGCGTGCCCGACGATGCGCTGGCTTTCGGCCGCTCCCGCCAGCGGACGCTGCCCGGCAAGGGCAAGGAGTTGCGCGAGCGTTTTGCTTCGGCCGCGGCGGCCCGCAAAAAAGGCTAGCCTAACGGAACTCGGCGACAAGCTCAATTTGGCCGACGATTGCATCGTTGAAGGCGGACAGGTCTTCGGCCGGGATCCAGTATTCCAGATGCGCCCGGCTGCCGGCATGCTGGACGCTGTAGCGGTTCAGAAAGCTGCGACGCACCTCGAAACGCGTCACGAAACCTGATCCGCTCGCGGGCACGTTCCAGTCCCGGGCGATCTGGGTGGCATAGGCCTCGCTTGTAACCGGATAGAAGATCGGCTGATCGGCGAGTCGAGGCGGAAAGGCGCGCATCCCTGACTTCTGGATCAACTCCAGTTCGCGTGGCCCAACCGGACGCCAAAGCGTCACCGTCTCAATTCGTTCGTTCATAGCCGCATCGTGTCTTTGACTGATTTCAGGAGCCGTTGAGCCGAGATAGGATACATAAGCGGAGAAACTGAGCAATTGCAGTAACCTGATTGCAAGTGGGCCCTGTCATGGTGCATCTGTGCAGGATAGTCCGGCTGATACCGGACGAAATGGAATGTGATTTTTCGCGGCAGCCCGGCAGTCTCTAAATAGCGCCGGGTTTGAGGTCGGAATCGGGGGCAAGCGCCATGTGCGGTATCGTTGGAATTGTCGGTAACTCGCCGGTCGCGCCGCTTATCGTCGATGCGTTGAAAAGGCTCGAATATCGCGGCTATGACTCGGCCGGCGTCGCCACGATCGAGCACGGCAGGCTTGACCGCCGCCGCGCCGAGGGCAAGCTGGTCAATCTCGAGCGCCGGCTGAAGGACGAACCGCTCGACGGCATGATCGGCATCGGCCACACGCGCTGGGCCACGCATGGCGTTCCGAACGAGAGCAATGCGCATCCGCATTTTTCCGACGGCGTCGCCATCGTCCATAACGGCATCATCGAGAATTTCGCCGAATTGCGCGACGAGCTGATGCGCGACGGCTACAGCTTCGCCTCGCAGACCGATACCGAAGTCGTCGCGCATCTGGTGGCGCGCGAACTGGCCAAGGGGCTGAAGCCGGTTGAGGCGGCGCACCAGGCGCTGAAGCGGCTGGAAGGCGCCTTTGCGCTCGCCATCATGTTCAAGGGCGACGAGGATCTGATCGTCGGAGCCCGCAACGGCCCGCCGCTCGCCGTCGGTCATGGCGACGGCCAGATGTTCCTTGGCTCCGACGCCATTGCGCTTGCCCCTTTCACCAATTCGATCACCTATCTGGAAGACGGCGACTGGGCGGTGGTGCGCCGCAACGAGGTCGATATCTTCGATATGGGCGGCAACAAGGTCGACCGCAAACGCCAACAGTCGCTCAGCACGAGCTTCATGGTCGACAAAGGCAACCGCCGCCATTTCATGGAAAAGGAGATCCATGAACAGCCGGAAGTGATCTCGCACACGCTGGCGCATTATGTTGATTTCGTGGGCGGCGTCTCGAAGCCGCTCGACCTGCCGTTCGATTTCGCCAAGATCGACCGGCTGGCGATCTCGGCCTGCGGCACCGCCTATCTCGCCGGGCTGATCAGCAAATACTGGTTCGAGCGCTATGCGCGGCTGCCGGTCGACATCGATGTCGCCTCGGAGTTCCGTTACCGCGAGATGCCGCTGTCGAAGACTGATGCCGCTTTCTTCATCTCACAATCGGGCGAGACCGCCGACACGCTGGCGTCGCTACGCTACTGCCGCAAGGCCGGCATGAAGATCGGGGCGGTCGTCAATGTGCGCGAATCGACCATGGCGCGCGAATCCGACGTCATCCTGCCGACGTTGGCCGGCCCGGAGATCGGTGTCGCTTCGACCAAGGCGTTCACCTGCCAGCTTTCCGTGCTGGCCTCGCTGGCGGTGCGGGCGGGCGTGGCGCGCGGAACGATTTCGCATGAGCAGGAGAAAACGTTGATACGCGAGCTGTCGGAAGCGCCGCGTTATGCCAACCAGGTGCTGAAGCTCGACGGACAGATCGAAAAGATCGCGCGCGACCTCTCGCACTACAAAAACGTGCTCTATCTCGGTCGTGACACCAATTTTCCGCTGGCCATGGAAGGCGCGCTGAAGCTCAAGGAGATTTCCTATATCCATGCCGAGGGCTATGCCGCCGGCGAGCTGAAGCACGGGCCGATCGCTCTGATCGACGAGAACATGCCCGTAATCGTCATCGCCCCTCATGACCGCATCTTCGAAAAAACGGTGTCGAACATGCAGGAGGTGGCGGCGCGCGGCGGCAAGATCATCCTGATCACCGACGGCAAGGGCGCGGCACACGCTACGGTGAAGACGATGGAGACGATCGTTTTGCCGGACGTGCCGGAAATCATCTCGCCGATCATCTACGCGCTGCCGATCCAGATGCTCGCCTACTTCACCGCCGTGTTCATGGGCACGGACGTCGACCAGCCTCGCAACCTGGCGAAATCGGTAACGGTGGAATAGGTCTCGTTTAAAAACTTCGCCATTCCAAAGCGCCTTCGGGTTCAGTAGTGTCGCGCTGCAAACACACGCTGCGGTGAACCATGTCGGATGCTCTCAAGACCTCAGGCATGACCCGGCTGAGAAACTATTTCCTGACCGGCTTCGTCGTTTGCGCGCCGCTCGCGATTACCGCCTACATTGCCTGGTCGCTGATCGGCTGGGTCGATTCCTGGGTGAAACCCTACATTCCGGTACGCTACAATCCGGACACTTACCTGCCGTTTCCAGTGCCGGGTTTTGGGCTGATCGTTGCCCTGATCCTCATCACCTTCATCGGGTTTATGACCGCCAATATCGTTGGCCGCGCCATCGTCAATTTCGGCGAGCGCCTGCTTGGCCGCATGCCGCTGGTGCGCGGCATCTACCGTTCGCTGAAGCAGATTTTCGAGACCGTGCTGTCGAACAAGGGCGACATGTTCCGCCAGGTCGGGTTGGTCGAATATCCGCGCAAGGGGGTCTGGTCGCTGGTTTTCGTCGCCAGCGAGAAGGAAACCGAGATCAACCAGAAGCTCGACCGGGAAGGCGATCCGCTGATTGCCGTATTCATGCCATGTACGCCCAACCCGACGACGGGCTTTCTGATGTATGTGCCGAAATCCGACATTGTGCTGCTCGACATGACAATCGAGGACGGAGCCAAGCTGATCGTGTCGGCCGGCCTGGTGGCGCCGGCGGTCAAAATGGTGACCGTGAACGGCGAGCAGATCCACGGCGCGCTTGCCAATCCTCCGCTCGACGCGATGCCTCAGCCGGCACGCAGGAGCCGCACGGCCTCATCGCGGCCGAACAGATAGAGCAGCAGGCGCAGCGCCGCGCCGCGTTCGGACTGCAGTTCGGGATCGCGCGACAGGATCAGCCGCGCATCGTCGCGAGCGGCCTCGAGCAGGTCGGCATGCGCCTCGATGCGCGCCACCTGGAAGCCCGGCGTGCCGGACTGGCGGGTGCCGAGCAACTCGCCTTCGCCGCGCAGCTTCAGATCCTCTTCGGCGATGCGAAAGCCGTCCTCGGTCTCGCGCATCACCGACAAACGGCGTTTTGCCGTCTCGCCAAGCGGGTCCTTGTAGAGCAGCACGCAGGACGATGGCTTGTCGCCGCGCCCGACCCGGCCGCGCAATTGGTGCAACTGGGCAAGGCCAAAACGCTCGGCATGCTCGATGACCATGATTGTCGCGTCCGGCACATCGACGCCGACCTCGATCACTGTGGTGGCGATCAGGATGCGCGTCTCACCCTGCTTGAAGGCGCGCATCGCCTCGTCCTTATCGATGCCCTTCATGCGGCCATGCACCAGGCCGATCCGATCACCGAACAGCGGCTTCAGCGAGGCAAAACGGTCCTCGGCCGACATCAGCTTGATCTCCTCGGATTCTTCGACCAGCGGACAGATCCAGTAGATTTTCTGGCCATCGGCGACGGCGTTGAGCATGCGTCCGATCAGTTCGTCGAGCCGTTCAAGCGGCAAGGTGACGGTGCGGATCGGCTGGCGGCCCGCCGGCTTTTCCGTCAGCTTCGACACGTCCATGTCGCCAAATGCAGTCAGCACTAGCGTCCGGGGTATCGGCGTTGCCGTCATCACCAGCATGTCGGGCGCATCGCCCTTGGCGGTGATCGCAAGGCGCTGGTGGACGCCGAATCGGTGTTGCTCGTCGACGACGGCGAGCACGAGGTCATGGAACGTCACCGTTTCCTGGAACAGCGCATGGGTGCCGACGACGATGTCGATGTCGCCATTGGCCAGCCCGGTCAGCGTGTCGGCGCGCTCGCGGCCCTTTTCGCGGCCGGTGAGGATGGCGACGCGCAAGCCGGACCGTTCCGCCAACGGCGCAATCGTTGCGAGATGCTGGCGCGCCAGGATTTCGGTCGGCGCCATCAATGCCGCCTGGCCGCGGGCCTCGACGGCACGCGCCATGGCAAGCAGCGCGACTACCGTCTTGCCGGAGCCGACATCGCCCTGCAAAAGGCGCAGCATGCGTTCGGGGTCGCTGAGATCGGCGTTGATTTCGGCAAGCGCCATTTCCTGCGACATGGTCAGCGAATAGGGGAGTACCGCGCGCAGTTGTTCGACTATGCGGCCGTCGCCGACGAGTGGCCGGCCCGATAATCGGCGGACCTTGGCCCGCACCAGCGCCAGCGATACCTGGCCGGCCAAGAACTCGTCATAGGCAAGGCGCCGCCACGCTGCGCCGTCGACAGAGACGTCGATCGGGTCGGCAGGATTGTGGATGCGGTTGAGCGCATCGCTGAAAGCAGGAAAGGCATGGCGGCGCCGGAACTCACCGTCCTGCCATTCGGGCAGCACCGGCAGGCGGGCCAGCGCCTGGCCGATGGCCCGGCGCAGCACCTTGCCCGAGAGCCCGGCGGTCAGCGGATAGACCGGCTCGACCAGCGGCAGGTTTTCCGCGTCGCCGGCAAGTGCGATATGGTCGGGGTGAACCATGGTCGGGCGGCCGTTGAACCATTCCATGCGGCCTGAGACGACGACATGCTCGCCTACGGGCATTCCTTTTTCGAGATAGGCGGCATGGGCATGGAAGAAGGTCAGCGCGATCTCGCCGGTGTCGTCATGGGCGTAGACCCGGTACGGGACCGACCTGTTGCCGCGTGGCGGCGGCTGGTGGCGGTCGATGCGGACGTCGAGCGTAACGATGGCGCCTTCCGCCGAGCCGGCGATGCCAGGCCGGTTGCGGCGATCGATGACAGTATGCGGCAGCACGAACAAGAGGTCCCCGGCGCGCGCTGCCCGGTCGCCGAGATCCGCCGCCACGACTTTTTCGATCAGGGCGCCAACTTTTGGCCCGACCCCGGCAAGCGAGGTGATCGGGACAAACAGCGGATCGAGGAGGGAGGGACGCATGATGTCAGCTTATGTTGCGGCGACTGTAGCGCAAGGCTGACACCGCCTTCTATCCACGCTATATGCGCCGCCTGGGCAAGGATGTTGCAAGATGACGGGAACGAAACGATCAAGCGAGGGCCTCGATGCCCGCCGCCGCAAGCTTCTGTTTCGTTCGTGGCACCGCGGCATGCGCGAGATGGACCTTATCCTCGGCAGCTTCGCCGATGCCGAGATCGGCGCCTTGACCGGCGACGAAATCGACCAATATGAGAGGCTTCTCGACATTCCCGACACTGAATTCCTGCCCATCGTCACCGGCGAGTGCCCGGTTCCGGCGGATATCGCCTGTGCCGTCCTGCAAAAAATCCTGGCTTCGCGCCGGGCGATGACCTTCTGAACAACGTGTAGCCATGAGCCTTATTCCTACGATCGGTCTGCCGAAAGGCCGCGCCGGCCAGTTCATCGTCGATGGCGTCGCCGACGGCTACGAAGCCTTTGCGCTGGTGCAGGCTGCCCACGAAATCGCACCGGACAAGTCGGTGCTGTTCGTGGCACGCGACGGCCAGCGTCTGCCGGCGATCGTCGAGGCGCTTGCCTTTGCCGCGCCGGGCCTGCCGGTGCTGGAACTGCCGGCCTGGGATTGCCTGCCTTACGACCGCGTCTCGCCCGGCGCTGACGCCGCCGCAAGGCGGCTCGATGCGCTGGCAGCGATGATCGCGCTGGCGAAGAAGCCGCACCGCGCCGTCATTCTCACCACCGCGAATGCCTTGCTTCAGCGCATTCCGCCGGCGGAACTCGTCGAGGCGCAGACCTTTCACGCCAAGCCCGGTAACCAGATCGACATGAACATACTGGTGTCGCGGCTGGAGACTTCTGGCTTCGAGCGGGTGCCGACGGTGCGCGGCATCGGCGAATTTGCGGTGCGCGGCGGCATTCTCGATCTCTTCGCGCCGGGATGGGCGGAGGCGCTGCGCCTCGATTTCTTCGGCGATACGCTGGAATCGATCCGTGTCTTCGATACGGCAACACAGCGCACCACCGGCCAGCGCAAGTCGATGGCGCTACAGGCGATGAGCGAGGTGGCGCTGACGCCAGAGACAATCAGCCGCTTCCGTCGCGCCTACATCGACGCCTTTGGCGCGCCCTCGCGCGACGATGGGCTCTATGCGGCGGTCAGCGAGGGCAGGCGGTTTGCCGGCATGGAGCACTGGCTGCCGTTCTTCTATGAGCGGCTGGAAACCGTGTTCGATTACCTGCCTGATGCGCCCGTGGTTTTCGACCATCTGGCGCATGAGGCACTGGCCGAGCGCCATGCGCTGATCCTCGATCATTACGAGGCGCGCAAAAAGCAGGCCGACGGCGCCTTGAAGGATGCCGTGCCCTACAAGCCGGTGCCGCCGGATTTGCTTTATCTGTCGCCCGAGAACCTGATTGCCTCCCTTGGCCCGCGGGAAGCGATCGACTTCACCTCCTTCGACGCGCCCGATGCCGGCGCGAAAAAGGTGTTCCATGCCGGCTCGCGCCATGGTCGCAGCTTCGTCGAGGAGCGCGCCGACCCTAACGCCAACGTCTTCGACGTCGTCGTAAAACACATTTCCGACGAGCGCGCTGCAGGCCGCCGTGTCATCGTCGCCGGCTGGACTGAAGGTTCGCTCGACCGGCTCGGCCAGATCCTGGCCGAGCATCACCTTGGCAACCTGAAGCCGGTGGCGACGCTTGCCGAAGCCGAAAAGCTTGAGCCAGGGCAGGCGGGACTGGCCGTGCTGCCGCTCGAATCCGGCTTCGAGATGGAGAAACTGGTCGTCGTCGCCGAGCAGGACATTCTCGGCGACCGGCTGATCCGGCGCTCGAAGCGCAAGAAGCGCGCGTCTGACTTCATCGCCGAGGCTTCGGCATTGTCCTCAGGCGACATTATCGTCCATGCCGACCATGGCATTGGCCGCTTCATCGGGCTGCGCACCATCGAGGCGGTCGGTGCGCCGCACGATTGCCTCGAAATCCACTATGCCGGCGACGATCGGCTGTTCTTGCCGGTGGAAAACATCGAGCTGCTGTCGCGCTACGGCTCGGATTCGGCCGAGGCGACGCTCGACAAGCTTGGCGGCGGTGCCTGGCAATCGCGCAAGGCACGGCTGAAGAAACGCCTGCTCGACATGGCCGGGCAGCTGATCCGCATCGCCGCCGAGCGGCAGATGCGGGCCGCACCGGCGCTGATGCCGGCGGAAGGCGTCTATGGCGAGTTTGCAGCGCGTTTCCCCTATGAGGAAACCGACGACCAGCAAACGGCGATCGATTCGGTCATGGATGATCTGGGCGCTGGAAAGCCGATGGACCGGCTGATCTGCGGCGATGTCGGCTTCGGCAAGACCGAAGTCGCGCTTCGTGCCGCCTTCGTCGCGGCGATGGAAGGCTTTCAGGTCGCGGTGGTGGTGCCGACGACATTGTTGTCGCGCCAGCATTTCAAGACCTTCTCGCTGCGCTTCTCCGGCCTGCCGATCCGCGTCGCCCAGGCCTCGCGGCTGGTCGGCGCCAAGGAACTGGCCGAGACCAAGAAGGGCGTCGCCGAAGGCCAAGTCGACATCGTCATCGGCACGCACGCACTGCTCGGCTCCTCGATCTCGTTCAAGAATCTCGGCCTGCTGATCATCGACGAGGAGCAGCATTTCGGCGTCAAGCACAAGGAGCGGCTGAAGGATCTCAAGACCGACGTCCACGTTCTGACGCTGTCGGCGACGCCGATCCCGCGAACGCTGCAGCTTGCCTTGACCGGTGTGCGTGAGCTGTCGCTGATCGCCACGCCGCCGGTCGATCGCATGGCCGTGCGTACCTTCATCTCCCCCTTCGATCCGCTGGTCATCCGCGAGACGCTGCTGCGCGAGCGCTACCGTGGCGGCCATTCCTTCTATGTCGTACCGCGCATCAGCGATCTCGCGGAAATCCATGATTTCCTGCGCGAATCCGTGCCTGAGCTGAAAGTGGCCGTGGCCCACGGCCAGATGCCGCCCGGCGAACTCGACGACATCATGAACGCCTTCTATGACGGCCAGTACGATGTGCTTTTGTCGACCACAATCGTCGAATCCGGCCTCGATATACCGACCGCCAATACGCTGATCGTGCACCGCGCCGATATGTTCGGACTGTCGCAGCTCTATCAGCTGCGCGGCCGCGTCGGCCGTTCGAAGGTGCGCGCCTATGCTCTGTTCACGCTGCCGGCCAACCGCAAGCTCACCGATACAGCCGAGCGTCGACTGAAAGTGCTGCAGTCGCTCGATACGCTCGGTGCAGGTTTCCAACTGGCCAGCCACGACCTCGATATCCGCGGCGCCGGCAATCTGCTTGGCGAAGAGCAGTCGGGCCACATCAAGGAGGTCGGCTTCGAGCTCTACCAGCAGATGCTGGAGGAGGCCGTGGCCGAAGTGAAGGATTCCGGCGAGGTGCAGGACGGCGGCTGGTCGCCGCAGATCGCCGTCGGCACGGCGGTGATGATCCCGGAAAGCTATGTCCCGGATCTGCAGCTCAGGCTGGCACTCTATCGCCGTCTTGGCGATCTCGAAAATACGGAAGAGATCGATGCTTTCGGCGCCGAGCTGATCGACCGGTTCGGGCCGCTGCCGGAAGAGGTAAAGCATCTGTTGAAGATCGTCTTCATCAAGGCGCTTTGCCGCAAGGCCAACGTCGAGAAGCTCGACGCCGGGCCGAAAGGCGTCGTCATCCATTTCCGCAAGCGGGAATTCCCCAATCCGGTCGGGCTGGTCAAGCTCATCGGCGAACAGGGCTCGCTGGCCAAGATCCGGCCCGACCAGAGCGTCGTCTTCAGCCGTGACTGGGCGACGCCCGAAAAGCGGCTGGCGGGCTCAGCGGTTGTCATGACGCAGCTGGCGCGGCTGGTGGAGAAGGCGGCGGCGTAGCCGGGTGTCGCTGGTGCTCTGAACAACAACCGCGCCGGCACTTTCGCCGCCGGCCGTCATTCGCCAGCGCTGAGATTCCGGTCTAGAATAGGAAATCGGCTTCGTGTATGGAGCCGCGACCCCATATGGGGCGGATTGGCGGGCGATGGCGTCCGCCTGAAAGAGCGTTGGGTGCTTCGATGACGAAATGGTCGCCGAATTCGTGGAGAGCTAAGCCGATCCAGCAGGTTCCTGCCTATCCGGACCTTGTCGCGCTGAGGAACACGGAAACCCAGCTCGCTACCTTTCCGCCGTTGGTTTTTGCAGGTGAGGCACGCAAGCTGAAGAAGCAGCTTGCAGCCGTCGCTGCCGGTGACGCATTTCTTCTGCAGGGCGGCGATTGCGCCGAGAGCTTCGCCGAGCATGGCGCGGACAATATCCGCGACTTCTTCCGCGTCTTCTTGCAGATGTCGGTGGTACTGACCTTTGCCGGCGCGCAACCGGTGGTGAAGGTCGGCCGTGTCGCCGGCCAGTTTGCCAAGCCGCGCTCGTCCGACAATGAGACCAAGGGCGGAGTGACGCTGCCCAGCTACCGCGGCGACATCATCAACGGCATCGAATTCGATGCCAAGTCGCGCATTCCCGATCCTGCAAGGCAGGAGATGGCGTACCGCCAGTCGGCGGCGACGCTCAATCTTTTGCGTGCCTTCGCCCAAGGTGGCTACGCCAGCCTGGAGAACGTGCATCAATGGATGCTCGGCTTCGTCTCCGACAGCCCGCAGGGGGAGAAATACGAATCGCTCGCCAACCGCATTACCGAGACGATGGACTTCATGAAGGCCGTCGGCATCACCTCGGAGACCAATTACGCGCTGCGCGAGACCGATTTCTACACCAGCCATGAGGCGCTGCTGCTCGGTTATGAAGAGGCGCTGACCCGCGTCGATTCGACTTCGGGCGACTGGTACGCCACCTCCGGCCACATGATCTGGATCGGTGATCGCACGCGCCAACCCGACCATGCGCATGTCGAATATTGCCGCGGCATCAAGAACCCGCTCGGTCTCAAATGCGGGCCGTCGCTGACGCCGGACGGCCTGTTGCAACTCATCGACCTGCTCAATCCGGAGAACGAGCCCGGCCGGCTGACGCTGATCGCGCGTTTCGGCTCCGACAAGGTTGCTGACCACCTGCCGAAGCTGGTGCGCGCGGTGCAGAAGGAAGGCCGCAGCGTTGTGTGGTCGTCGGACCCTATGCATGGCAACACCATCGAAGCCGCTGGATACAAGACACGGCCGTTCGATCGCATCCTGAAGGAGGTGCAGACCTTCTTCGAGGTGCATCGCGCCGAAGGCACGCATCCCGGCGGCATCCACATCGAGATGACAGGCAAGAACGTCACCGAATGCACAGGTGGCGCTCGCGCCATCACCGCCGAAGAACTGCAGGATCGCTACCACACCCATTGCGATCCGCGTCTCAACGCCGACCAGGCGATCGAGTTGGCGTTCCTGGTGTCCGATCTGCTCAAGAAGAGCCATCCGGTCCAGCACAAGCAGGCCGTCAACGGCTGATTAGAACGTATTCGATCATCGAGCTGGTCAGCGAAACGCGTCCGGCCGGTGTCGCATTTGCTCGTGCCTAATGCGCGCAAAACTGGAATCCTGCCAAGCGATGGCAATTGCATCGGGAGAGCCGACATGGCTGACACTCACACCGGATCATGCTTGTGCGGGGCAGTGCGGTTCCAGACACGAGGACCGCTACGCGGTGTCATCTACTGTCATTGCTCGCAGTGCCGGAAGCAGAGCGGGCATTTTTATGCGGCGACCAACGTTGCCGACCGAGACATCACAATCACCGGCACGGAGAGCATCACCTGGTACGAGGCTTCTTCGTTCGCCAGGCGCGGCTTCTGCAAGACATGCGGCTCTCTGCTGTTCTGGAAGCCGAGCGACGATGGCTATGTTTCGGTCATGGCAGGCCTGTTCGACGCGCCAACCGGGCTTCAGGGAGAATGCCATATCTTCGTCGGCGACAAGGGCGACTATTACGCCATCGACGACGCGCTGCCGCAGTTCGAGAAGTCGACGCCGTCGATCAAGGTGGCAGGCGACTAATTTTTGAAGAGGTCGCCTTATTCCCTTGGTCCAGCCATTGCGCTAATCCCCTGCCGGTGATTCCGAAGGGTTTTGGCATGCAGCGGCTGATCGACGCTTTTTACAATTCGGTGCGGGCGTTTCGCAAACTGGCCGCCAGCGAGGAGGCCTTCCAGCTGGAGCTGGTTCTGCTCGTGCTTGCCTTGCCGCTCGGCTGGTTCCTTTCGGAATCGTGGCGCGGCTATGTGTTGCTGATCGGCGCGGTGCTGCTCATGATCATGATCGAGGTGTTGAACACCGGCATCGAGGCGGCATGCGACGCGTTCAGCCGCGAATTCAACATCGATATCCAACTGGCCAAGGATTGCGGTTCGCTGGCGGTGCTGATTTCGGTGGTGATCGCTGCCGGCGTCTGGGGCGTCGCCGTCATCGAGCGGATCCTCGGGGTACCGATCTGAGGTTTCAGACACTACATGCCGTCACTGCATTTCTCGTTTTGACCATGATCTTTTCCGAAAACCGGTACCACTTTTCGGGATCATGGTCTGAGGAAACCGACATGGCCGATGCCGCCGGATTTCTGCTGCTTGAACGTGAGGGCCTGCCGGACGATCTGCGCTGGCTGATCGAGAAATATCCGCGCGAGGATTGGCAGGCGCATGCCAACATCCACGGCATGGCCAATATGTGGCTGCGGCGGCACGACATGTTCCGCGAGCTTGGCGGCATGCTCACCAATGGTATTGGCGATTATCGGGAAGGTAGGCTGGAGGCGCCGGAATTCGCGCGCTGGTTCGCGCCGCGCCTCAACCATTTCCTCGGCAATCTCGACGGCCACCACAATGTCGAGGACCATCATTATTTCCCGGTCTTCGCAAGGGCCGAGACCCGTCTGAAGCGCGGCTTCGAGATTCTCGATGCCGACCACCACACAATCCAGGAGGGACTGGAGCGCAATGCCGAGGCGGCAAATGACTTCATCCGCACGCTTCAAGAGAGCGAAGACAAACAGCGTTTCGCCGCCGATGCCTATGCCGACGAGAACAGCCGGCTGATCGCCATGTTGACCCGGCATCTTGCCGACGAGGAAGACCTGATCATTCCGCTGATCCTCGAGAAGGGCGACGCCGCGCTCGGCATTGATTGACGATCAGCTTCCCTTGCGAAGCTCCTTCTTGGCGACGATATGGGCCGCGAGCCAGCCGAGGATGGCCACGACGAGGCCGATTGCCAGAGCGATCAGCAACCGCTCGTGGCGGGCCAGCGCCTGGCCAACGATGCGCTCCGCGCCCAGCCCGAACACATAGCCGACAGTGCAGAACAGCGCCGCCCAGACCACCGATGAGATGGCGTTGAGGATGACGAAACGCGCCGCGGCGATGCCCGACAGCCCGGCCGCGATACCACCGACCAGGCGCAGGCCATAGATGTAGCGGTTCGACAGCACGAAAATGTTGGGATGAGAGGTGACGAGGCGATAGGCGTGACTGAAGCCCGGCCGGGCTCGGAGCCTGATTACGAATTTACGGTCGGCGAAGCTTCGTCCCAGGATGAAGAAGAACGTGTCGCCACCGAAGGCGCCGAGCGCGGCTGCCAGAAATGCCTGCCACGGGACGAAGACATGCTGATGCGCGAAAAAACCGCCAAGGATGGCGGCGCTTTCGCCCTCGGCCACGCAGCCCAGAAAAACCGCGATCAACCCATATTGCTCAATGAGGCGATGGATGGCTTCCGTCATGAAGACGTCCGCTGCTTCGACAGAATGTCGTCGATGCGCTTCACCTGCTCGGCCAGCCGAGCGATCTCGTCGCGCATGCCGATGATTTGGCTGTGGCGCAGTTCGTCGAGTTTTTCGTGCAATGCCATGATCTCGATCTCGGCCTTGAGATTAACCTCATAGTCGTGGGCGGCGTCGATACGATCGCGCTCGGTCTGGCGGTTCTGCGCCATCATGATCACTGGCGCCTGCAGGGCAGCAACCATGGAAAGCACGAGATTGAGGAAGATGAAGGGATAGGGATCGAAGGCGGCGCGCGACAAGAGCCAGACATTGCCTGCCGTCCACAGGATCAGGAAGCCAATGAATGTCAGGATGAAGGACCACGAGCCGCCGATCCGGGCGATGGTATCGGCCAGGCGATCGCCAAACGTCTGGTGAAAGGCGACGGCCTTGTTGGTGTCCTTGGAGATCGTGGTGCGCTCGAGCGTTGATTGCAGCACCCGGCTTTCGAGCGCGCTGAGGCCGTCCGGCTTTCGCTTCAGCCAGCGGTTTGCCATGTCCTCGATCGTTTTATTCATCGTCGCCTCCGTCGTCAGCGATAGAGGTAGAAGCTGCCGGTTCAAACGGGAAGTGGTAGATTGACGCGATGGGTCAGGAAACAATGGTGGATTTTCGGAAAATTCGCGCCCGTGCAGCGAAACGCAAAGGCGGTGAGGCAGCGCTTACGTCGCTGCTGGGCCCTATGCCCGACAATGCCGCGGTGGCAAAGATTGCGGACGACCGGATCCTGTCGACCATGGCCGAGCGGGTCTTTGCCGCCGGCTTCGTCTGGCGTGTTATCGAGCAGAAATGGCCGGCTTTCGAGGAAGCGTTTCTTGGCTTCGAGCCGAAGCGGCTGCTGTTCCAGCCTGACGATTTCTGGCACGATCTCACCGCTGACAAGCGCATCGTCCGCAATCCGCAGAAGATCAAGTCCGTACGCGACAACGCGGCCTTCGTCGAGCGCGTGTCGAAGGAGCATGGCAGCTTCGGCAAGTTCCTGGCCAATTGGCCGGCGGATGACCAGGTCGGGTTGATGGCCTATCTCGGCAAGCACGGCAGCCGGCTCGGCGGCAATACCGGCCAGTATTTTCTGCGCTGGCTGGAGTGGGACGCCTTCATCGTCGCGGCCGACATGGCGGCAGCGCTGCGCGACGCTGGGCTCGACATTGCGGAGAGCCCGACATCGAAGAAGGACCTGGGCAGGATCCAGGTGCAGATCAACGCCTGGGCGGCGGAAACCGGGCTGCCGCGCCGACACATTTCGCGCATTCTGGCAATGTCGATCGGCGAGAACCATCCACCGGAAGCCTTGCGCGAATATATGGGCGAATAGGACCTATTGGTTGGTCCAAACGAACGCCATTGCCCGACGAATTTTGCCGCGCTAAACCCACGGGCATGACAGACAAGACCGCTCCAGACATATTGCGCATCGCCGTTGCCCAGCTCAACCCGACGGTCGGCGACGTCGCCGGCAATCTTGCCAAGGCACGCGAGGCGAGGGCGGATGCCGCCCGCCAGGGCGCCGACCTCGTGCTGTTCACCGAGCTTTTCCTTGCCGGCTATCCGCCCGAGGATCTGGTGCTGAAGCCCGCCTTCCTGAAAGCCTGCGAACGGGCGGCGGAGGATTTCGCCGGCGATACGGCCGACGGCGGCCCGGGTTTCATCATCGGCACGCCGCTGAAGCGCAAGACCGGCACGCACAATTCGATCATCTTTGCCGATGGCGGCAAAATCCTTGCCGAACGCTACAAGCTCGATCTGCCGAATTACGGTGAGTTCGACGAGAAGCGCGTCTTCCAGGCCGGCCCCGAGATCCAGGGGCCGGTCAATTTCCGCGGCGTGCGCGTGGGAGTGCCGATCTGCGAAGACATCTGGGGCGAGGTTGCCGTCTGCGAGACGCTGGCCGAAAGCGGCGCGGAAATCCTGCTGGTGCCGAACGGCTCGCCCTATTATCGCGGCAAGGTCGATGTCCGCCACCAGATCGTCATCCGCCAGGTCATCGAATGCGGCCTGCCGATCATCTATGCCAACCAGCTCGGCGGCCAGGACGAGCTGGTCTTCGACGGCGCGTCGTTTGCAATTGGTTCTGACAAGACGCTGGCCTTCCAGATGAGCCAGTTCGAGGAGGCGGTCAACGTCACCACCTGGAAGAGAAGCCGCGCCGCCGCAGGGGCGCAAAATGGAAATAATTCCGATGGTTGGGTCTGCGCTGACGGACCGATGTCGAAAATCCCGGAGAAGGAGGAGGCCGACTATCGCGCCTGCATGTTGGGCCTGCGCGACTACGTCAACAAGAACGGCTTCAAGAATGTCGTGCTCGGCCTTTCCGGCGGCATCGATTCGGCGATCTGCGCGGCACTTGCCGTCGATGCGCTCGGCGAGGAACGGCTGCGCGCCGTGATGATGCCTTACCGCTACACTTCGAAGGACTCGCTCAAGGACGCCGAGGACTGCGCCCGCGCGCTCGGCTGCCGCTACGATATCGTGCCGATCTTCGAGCCGGTCGAGGGCTTCCTGCACACACTGACGCAGCTTTTCGAGGGCACCAAGGAAGGCATCACCGAGGAAAACCTGCAGAGCCGGGCCCGTGGCACCATCCTGATGGCGATTTCCAACAAGTTCGGCTCGATGGTGGTCACTACCGGCAATAAGAGCGAGATGTCGGTAGGCTACGCCACGCTCTATGGCGACATGAATGGCGGCTTCAACCCGATAAAGGACCTCTACAAGATGCAGGTCTATGCGTTGTCGCGCTGGCGCAACGCGCATGTGCCGCCGGGCGCGCTCGGCCCGTCCGGCGAGGTGATCCCGAACAACATCATCGACAAGGCGCCCTCGGCGGAGCTCCGTGAGAACCAGACCGACCAGGATTCGCTGCCGCCCTATCCAGTGCTCGACGACATATTGGAGTGTCTGGTCGAAAACGAGATGGGCGTCGACGAGATCGTTGCGCGCGGCCATGACCGGGCGACGGTGACGCGCGTCGAGCACCTGCTTTACGTCGCCGAATACAAGCGCCGGCAGGCGGCGCCCGGCGTGAAGATCACCAGGAAGAATTTTGGCCGCGACCGCCGCTATCCCGTTACCAACCGGTTCAGGGATGGCGGGTAGGCGATTGGCTGCATAACGGTTTAGCCATGGCCAACTTTGAGATCAGCTTCGACCTGTCGCAGATCGACTTCCGGGCGACGTCCGACATTTTGAAGGAGAGCTATTGGGGCAGCGGCCGCAGCGATGAACTGCACCGCCGCGCCTTTGCCAACTCACTGTGCGTCGGCGCCTATGTCGGCGGCAATCAGGTCGGCTTCGGCCGGGCGATCACCGACCGTACGGTATTTGCCTATCTCGCCGACATCATTGTCTGGCCTGGGTATCGCGGGCAAGGCATCGGAACCCGGCTTGTCCAGGCGCTTATCGGTCATCCGGATTGCAAGACTGTCACGCATTGGAGCCTGTCGACCAACGACGCCCACGCGGTTTACGAGAAGCTCGGCTTCAGGCCTTCCACCGACGGCCGCTATATGCGCTTCGACCGTATCCCGGCAACCTGAACAGAGGCAGCGCACAACCCGCGATTGTTGCAAAATCGTCTCACTGCTTGGACCAGATGCGCTTTGGGCTATCTACTGACTTGGCGCGGCGTTGAGGCGTCTCTATAAACGCCTTTCCGCGATCCCCTTGGGGAGGACCGAAATGCCAGGATTTGACATCGTTATGCGAGGCCGCGAAGCCTAGGTCTCAATCGGCAAGCCAGAAGGTTCTTACCTTTGCGGCAAAGCCGAGCTGAGAACAGGCGTTCGTCGATGCCGGTCGCCGCCCGTATTCGGGCGAGCCGCCAAATGTGCCGAACCTCCGCATTCCTTGGGTGTTAATTCGCCCGACGCGGTTTTTTCAATTTTCGACCTTTTCCGGGATCGGGCTCGTTTGCGCCCGAATGACATCATGGCTCGTTTTCGAATAGATTTGCGCGCGGGCGCATTTCGCAGCGTTCTTGGCTTCACGCTCAGCCATTGGCGGCGTCAGCCGTGGCGGCTTGCCGGCATTATGGGCACGTTCCTGCTGTCGACCTTGGCCGACGTGCTGACGCCGCTCTATTCCGGCCGGCTGGTCGACGCCGTTGCCAGCAGTGCTGCGGCCGACGATGTCGCATGGAATGCGGCGATGGCTGCCTTTTCGATGCTGGTTGCCCTGGCGCTCACCGGTGTCGTGCTGCGCAATCTCGCCTTCATGGCCATTGTCGAGCTGACGTTGAAGATGATGGCGGATATCGCCGCCGACGCCTTCCACCGCGTCCAGCGCTTCTCCACCGATTGGCACGCCAACAGCTTCGCCGGATCGACGGTGCGCAAGATAACGCGCGGCATGTGGGCGCTCGACCTGCTCAACGACACGATCCTGATCGCGCTGCTGCCGTCGGTCGTCATGCTCGTCGGCTCGACGCTGCTGCTTGGCTTGTTCTGGCCGCTGATGGGCGCGATCGTCGCCACCGGTTCGGTTCTGTTCATCGCGGTGACGACGATGCTGTCGCTTGGCTATGTCGCGCCTGCGGCAAGGCTTGCCAACGCGTGGGATACACGGCTTGGCGGCTCGCTGGCCGATGCGGTGAGCTGCAACGCGGTGGTCAAGGGTTTTGGCGCCGAGGAACGCGAGGAGACACGGCTTGCCGAGGTCGTTGCCAAATGGCGCGGCCGCACGCGGCGCACCTGGGTGCGCGGCACCGTCAACGGCACCACGCAAGGCACGATGCTGCTGCTTTTGCGGGCAGCGGTCATCGGATTCTCCCTGCTTTTGTGGTCGTGGGGGCAGGCAAGTGCCGGCGACGTCGCCTTCGTGCTGACCTCATTCTTCGTGCTGCAAGGCTATCTGCGCGACATCGGCACGCATATCCGCAATCTGCAGCGCTCGATCAACGACATGGAGGAACTGGTCGACTTCCAGTCCGAACCACTCGGCATCGAGGATCGGCTCGGCGCCAAACCGATCCGGATCACCGATGGCCGCATCACCTTCGACAACGTCACGTTCCACTACGGTAGCCACCGCTTGCCGCTGTATCGTGACTTTTCGGTGGATATCGCGCCGGGCGAGCGGGTCGGGCTGGTTGGCCATTCAGGCTCCGGAAAGACGACGTTCGTCAAGCTGATCCAGCGCCTCTACGACGTGACTGCGGGAAATATCCTGATCGACGGCCAGGATATTGCAGATGTGGCGCAGGCGTCGCTGCGCGCACAGATCGCGATCGTCCAGCAAGAGCCGATCCTGTTCCACCGGTCGCTGGCCGAAAACATCGCCTATGCCCGGCCGAGCGCCACGCAGGCCGAGATCGAACACGCGGCGCGGTTGGCCAGCGCGCATGACTTCATCGCCAATTTGCCGAAGGGCTATGGCACGCTGGTCGGCGAGCGTGGCGTAAAGCTGTCGGGCGGCGAGCGTCAGCGTGTTGCAATCGCACGCGCCTTCCTCGCCGATGCGCGCATCCTCATCCTGGACGAGGCAACGTCGAGCCTCGATTCGGAATCGGAGGTGCTGATCCAGCAGGCGATGGAGCGCTTGATGGTCGGCCGCACGACGCTGGTCATTGCCCACCGGCTGTCAACGGTGCGGGCGCTGGACAGGCTTTTGGTGTTCGATCGCGGCCGCATAGTCGAGGAGGGCTCGCATGACCAGCTGATCCGGCTGCAAGGCGGCATCTACCGCCGGCTGTTCGAACGCCAGGCGCTTGAGCTGACCAAAGGCCTGGTGATCTGACGGTTACGGCGCCGCGCGCCTTAATAGACGCGCGGCGCTGCCGTCTTTTCTTCGTCTTCGTCATGTTCTATGTCTGCCGCAGAGCGCGGGGGCGCGTCTTGTCAACAGCAAAACCATCCGGTACGCCCCGCTCATGACAGTTACCGTCCGTTTCGCCCCGTCACCGACCGGCCGCATTCACATCGGCAATGCGCGCACCGCTTTGTTCAACTGGCTGTTCGCCATCAAGAACAAGGGTCGCTTCATCCAGCGCTTCGACGACACCGACGTTACCCGTTCGACGCAGGAATTTTCCGACGCCATCCTTTACGACCTGCATTGGCTGGGCATCTTCCCCGATGCCACGGAGTATCAGTCGCGGCGGGTCGAAATCTATGATGCCGCACTGGAAAGGCTGAAGGGGGCCCGCCTCGTCTATGCGTGCTATGAGACGCCTGAAGAGCTCGACCTGAGGCGCAAGGTGCGCCGCACGCGTGGCCTGCCGCCAGTCTATGGCCGCGAGGCGCTGACGCTGACGCCTGGGCAGGTCGCGGAATATGAGGCCGATGGCCGGCGGCCGCACTGGCGCTTTCTGCTACCCAACTTCAGCAGCGATCCGCTGCAGCCGGAGCGCACCGAAATCCACTGGAACGACCTGGTGCGCGGCGAGGAGACCGTCGACCTCGCCTCGCTTTCAGACCCGGTTCTGCGGCGCGAGGACGGCACCTACCTCTATACATTGCCTTCGGTTGTCGACGACATCGACATGGGCGTCAGCCATGTCATTCGTGGCGACGACCACGTCACCAATACCGGCGTCCAGATAGCCCTGTTCCGGGCGCTCAGCGCCGAGCCGCCGGTGTTCGGCCACCACAATCTTCTGACAACGGCATCAGGCGAGGGGCTCTCCAAGCGCACCGGCGCGCTGTCCATACAGAGCCTGCGTGAGAGCGGCATAGAGCCAATGGCGGTCGCTTCGCTGGCGGTGCTCGTCGGTACCTCGGAAAACGTCGTGGCGGTGCCGACGATGGCTGAACTTGCCGAGCGCTTCGATCCGGCGGCAACATCGAAATCCGCCGCCAAATTCGATCCGGACGAGCTCTTCGTGCTCAACCGCACGCTGCTGCACCACATGCCGTTTTCCGAGGCGCGCGACCGGCTGATCGTGCTCGGCATCTCTGGCGAACAGGCCGAGCCTTTCTGGGTGGCGGTGCGCGGCAATCTCGACAGGCTGGCCGATGCGGCGATCTGGTGGCGTACGCTTCGAGACGGTCCCGAGGAGCCGGCGGAGTTTTCCGACGATGACCGCGACTTTCTTCGCCAGGCGTTCGAACTGCTGCCGGAGGAGCCTTGGAACGGCACGGTCTGGAAGGACTGGACCGGCAAGATCCGAGCGGCGAGCGGCCGCAAGGGCAAGGCGCTATTCATGCCGCTCAGGCTGGCGCTTACGGGACAGCCTTCGGGTCCGGAGCTTGCAGATCTGTTGCCGCTGCTGGGTCGGGAAGGAACGTTGGCCCGACGACCCTGACCTTGCGCTGCTCAGGCGGCGGCAGCGATGTCGGCGAGGGCACAGGTTTGACAGCAAGCCGTTTGATCGCCTCACGGTCGAGGCCGCCTTGCGCATTGGCCAAGGTCTCCGGGTCGGCACCGGGATCAGGCCTGGCAACCGGTAGCGGAATGAACGGGGTGGTTGCCACGTTCGCCTCAGATTGTTCCGGGGTTGGCGGGTTGCCGGCGATGATCTCGAAATTCTGCCCGGCATTGCAGCCGCAGGTCGGCGGCAGCGGTATATCGGACTGCTTGTAGAGGTAGGCCGTCGGCAGTTCGATATAAGGCCTGCCGGTCACCGAAGACGTCATGGACGCCGAATCGCCGTTCATGCTGCGCGTGTAGAAAACCTGCATCTCGGTGCCGGGGCAGCTCGATTCACAATTCTTCTGGTCGCGCTCGAAATCGCCCAGCGAGGCAGCATTCGACATCGGGAAGAAATAGCCGTCGCAGGTCCGCACACACATAGTGCGGAATTCGCCTCGGGGCTGGCCCAACTCGTCGGCGTTGTTGAGCATGCTGCGGATGTTGCGCGGCTGACTTAGTTCTTCAGCCTGGTCGGGCTCGTCAGGCTGGTCGGGCGCACCGGGTTCACTGCCCAAAAGCTGGTCGAGCAGGTTTCCGTTGCCGTTTTCACCGCTGGCTTCGCGAACCGGTGCGAGCGTCGGCGGCGCCGCATCATCGCGGCAGCCATTGGCGTCGAGCGAGGCCAATATGCGCGCGCGATCGCGTCGCGAACCACCGCTGTCAAGCTCAGCGCGCTTGGCCTGCAAGGCGTCGAGATTGGCAGCCATGCGATCGATGGTGGCGTCGAGTGCTGCGCATACGTTGGCGTTGCGGCGAGATAGCGAAAAGCCGCAGCCGGCGCTGCTGGATTGGCTGACGGCCTTTGAAATCTGCTGGCGCTGCCGGGCGATCGCGTCGTCATATTTCCTGAGCAAGGCCGGCTTGCCGCCGCCACCGCGAGCAGCGGCGGCAAGATCGGCTTCAAGCTGGCGGCAGAGGCGGGAAGCGGCCTGCGCCTGAGTGACGGCAATGTCGCACAGTAGCAGGGCACCGAGCAGCGCGGCGGCCCGCGTCAGCTTCCAACGTGCGCCCGTCATCCCTCCGGAACTCCGCCTGTCTGCCGTTCTGAAAGCTACCGCGCTTGCGGTTAAGCGTTTGTTTAGCATACCGCTGATTCCGGCTTCAGCCCAAATCGGCGATGGCTTGCGCCTTGTGCGCGGCTTCGACCACGACCAGCGCGTCATGTCGACCACGCCGCACGGCATACTCGGACATTGTCAGGACCGCGACATCCTGGCGTTGCACGAAAAAGGCGTATTCGCCCAGAAGAATGCCTGGATCCAGCAATGCCCGGAGGCTTGGCATGACCGCGATTACCCGTCGAGCCGCACTGCAATTTGGTCTTTTGTGCCTGGCGATGCCGGTTGCCATGGCGCGGGAAAAGCCCATCACGCCGGATTGGGGCACCAAATTGGTCGAAGCCGCCCGTGAGCAGATCGGCGTCACCACGCTCTACGATCCGACCTATACACGGCTGGCCTATCCGGGCGGGGACGTTGAGCCCGAGCGAGGTGTGTGCACTGATGTCGTGATCCGCGCCTATCGCCGCGCCTTCGATCTCGATCTGCAAGAATTGGTGCATGAGGATATGCAGGCCAATTTTGCCGCCTATCCGAAGGCTTGGGGCCTGAATGCGCCGGACCGCAACATCGACCACCGCCGTGTGCCCAATCTTGCGGTCTATTTCGAGCGGCGAGGTGCCGCCGTGCCCGTCAGCCAAGACCCCGCCGACTATCGGCCTGGGGATCTCGTCGCCCAGATGCTGCCCGGCAATCTGTCGCATATTGCCATCGTGTCGTCCAATCGCTCCAGTTTGGTGCCGACAAGAAGGCTGGTCATTCACAATATCGGCGGCGGCGCCAGGGAAGAGGACACTTTGTTTGCCTTCAGGCAGACAGGGCATTTCCGGTTCAGGCCAATCTGAGAAAGCCAGCGGCTACCCCAGATCGACAATGGCTTGCGCCTTGTGCGCGGCTTCGACCACGGCCAGTGCCGTCATATTGACGACGCCGCGCGAGGTGACCGACGGCGTCAATATGTGCGCCGGGCTGTCGGTGCCGAGCAGGATCGGGCCGACATGCAGCGCGTCCATCATCGTGCGCAGCGCGGTCAGCGTGATGTTCGCCGAATCGAGATTGGGGAACACCAGCAGATTGGCTTCGCCCTTCAGCCGAGAATGCGGATAGACGCGCTGGCGCAGCTGCTCCGATAGCGCCGAGTCGGCATGCATCTCGCCGTCGCATTGCAGGTCGGGCGCGATCCGCGCCAAGATCGCCGCCGCCTGCCGCATCTTCATGGCGCTTGGCGAATCGCGGGAGCCGAAATCCGAATGCGACAGCAGCGCTGCCTTGGGCTCGATGCCGAAACGCTGAATTTCCTCGGCCGCCAAAACGGTCATCTCAGCAATCTCCTCGGCGGTCGGATCGACGGAGACATGGGTGTCGGTGAGGAAAATGATGCCGCGCTGCGAAATCAGCATGGAAAGTGTCGACAGGTCGCGATCCCTAATGCCGGCGCGCGGCCCGATGATCAGCGTCACGTTGCGCAAATGGCGCTCGAAACGGCCTTCGAGGCCGCAGACCATGGCGTCGGCGTCGCCGCGCTTCAGGGCAAGGGCGGCGATCACCGTATTGTCGGTGCGCACCATGGTGCGCGCCGCTTCCGTCGTCACCCCACGCCGGCCGGCAAGCTCGATCAAAAGGTCGACATAGTGGCGGTAACGCGGATCGTCTTCCGGGTTGATCAAGCCGAAATCGACGCCCGGCTTGATGCGCAGCCCGTAGCGCTTCAGCCGCACCTCGATGACATGCGGGCGGCCGATCAGGATCGGTTCGGCAATGCCTTCCTCGAGCACGACTTGCGCGGCGCGAAGCACGCGCTCGTCCTCGCCGTCGGCGTAGATGACGCGCTTGGCGCTCGACGTCTTGGCCATCGAAAACACCGGCTTCATGACCAGGCCGGAGCGGAAGACGAAGCGGTTCAGCTTGTCGATATAGGCGGCGAAATCGGTGATCGGCCGGGTCGCGACGCCGCTCTCACAGGCTGCCTTGGCGACGGCAGGGGCAATGCGCAGGATCAGCCGCGGATCGAAAGGCGAGGGGATCAGGAACTCCGGACCGAAGATCGGCGTCTCGCCGGAATAGGCACGGGCGGCGACGTCGGATGGCTCTTCGCGGGCAAGCGCTGCAATCGCTCGCACGGCGGCCATTTTCATCTCTTCGTTGATGGCGCTTGCGCCGCAATCCAGCGCGCCACGGAAGATGTAAGGAAAACAGAGTACGTTATTGACTTGATTGGGGAAATCGGAGCGGCCCGTGCAGATCATCGCGTCGGGCCGTGCTGCCCGTGCCGCTTCCGGCATGATCTCGGGATTGGGGTTGGCCAGCGCCAGGATCAGTGGCTTGGGCGACATGTGGTGGAGCAGTTCCGGTTTCAGTACGCCGGCGGCAGACAGGCCGAGAAACACGTCGGCGCTGGGCAGAACGTCGGCCAGCGTACGCGCTTCCGTGTCCTTCACATAGGGGTCTTTCCAGCGGTCCATCTCCTCGACGCGGCCCTTATGGGCGACCCCGAACCGGTCGGTGACCCAGATGTTTTCGACCCGCGCGCCGAGCGAGACCAGAAGGTTGAGGCAAGCAAGCGCCGCAGCGCCGGCGCCTGACGTGACGATCTTGATGTCGGAGATGGACTTGCCGGCGAATTCCAGCCCATTGAGCACAGCGGCGGCGACGATGATGGCGGTGCCGTGCTGGTCGTCATGGAAGACCGGTATGCCCATGCGGGCTTTCAACTGCTCCTCGACTTCGAAGCATTCGGGCGCCTTGATGTCTTCCAGGTTGATGCCGCCGAAGGTCGGTTCCAGCGCCGAGATCGTCTCGACCATGCGCTCGATGCCGGGTGCATCGATCTCGATGTCGAAGACATCGATGCCGGCGAACTTCTTGAACAGCACCGCCTTGCCTTCCATCACCGGCTTGGAGGCGAGCGGACCGATATTGCCGAGGCCCAGCACCGCCGAACCGTTGGTGACGACGCCGACAAGATTGGCGCGGGCTGTATAATCGGCGGCGGTTGCCGGGTCGTCGCGGATTTCAAGGCAGGGGGCGGCGACCCCCGGCGAATAGGCAAGCGCCAGGTCGCGCTGATTGCCGAGCGGCTTCGTCGCCTGGATTTCAAGCTTTCCGGGACGGGGGTGCTTATGGAAATAGAGCGCTGCTTCGTCGAGGTCGGATCGGGCCGCCTTCTTGCTTTCGCCTGTCATGACGGCCGCCTCCTCAGTTCAGTCCGTTTGGTGTTTTGAGTCTCTTAGCATGCAGCCGAGGCTTTTCGAGAGGTGATATGTCGCAAGCGCGAGCTTACGGCTTGCACCACCCGCCGGCCTGTACGGTCTGCCATTGAAATGTTGGGACGATAGGCGCGTTGCTGGAGCGAGCTGCGAGCCGAATGTCTGCTTCAGGTGGTTTGCGGACGATTAGGTATTCTTTCGGTAGTTCGCTGTGGGGCTGTTGCTCCTATAAAGTGCACGAAAGAAACTCTTGGAATAGCGGTCGTACCAAGCGGCAGCCCACTCGCCGACAAGTCGCTCTGTCGACGACACCCTACGCCGGTAGTCGACTGTTCGGCGGATGCCTCCTTCTTCCTCAAGCTCGATGTCCAGGTGCGTAAACTTTGGGGCCGCATCCGAAAACCTGAGATACATGTACGCAAACACCGCGATATGGCGTTTACCCATTGATAAGCAACGATTTTCAATCGCCACCACCGCAGACTGGACTGTGGCGAAATCCTCTAGCCTAACCGCTCGTTCTAGACGAACGAAGTCAAGGAACAATCTCCTGTCGGTAATTGCAAGGTTGCCGTCGGCCGTGTCTCGAACCCTGTGCGACAGCAGTTTTTGCGTAACAAAGCGATAAATAGACGCCATTCGCCGGTCTCATTTCCATGTGCGAGGCAGGACATAACATGCGGACTAACCCTAGTCCTTGTGAACTGGCGTTTTGAGCATAATGTTGCCTTACCTCGGCTGGCCTGAGGGCGCCCGTTTTCCGCCATTCCCAGCGGATACTAAGCGGTAGATTTTGCCGCTAGAACGCGCTGACGTAGAGGCCGCCGTCGACCGGTATGTTCTGTCCGGTCAGGTAGCCGGCGTGAACCGAGCACAGGAAGGCGCAGATCTGGCCGAATTCCTCCGGCGTGCCGAGCCGCTTGGCCGGAACATTGGCTGCTGCTTGCGCCTTGCGTGCGGCAGCGGCGGCCGGATCTTCGGGCGTGCCGGCCTCGTGCGGGCCGCGCAGCCGGTCGGTGTCGAGCTTGCCCGGCAGCATGTTGTTGATCGTCACATTGCGGTCGATCACCGTGCGCGCGACGCCGGCGAGGAACGAAGTGAGGCCGGCGCGGGCGCCGGACGACAGGTCGAGGCCGGGGATCGGCACGTAGACCGACAGCGAGGTGATGTTGACGATGCGGCCGAAGCCGCGCGCCGCCATGCCGTCGATCACGGCCTGAACCAGCTCGACAGGGGTCACCATGTTCTGGGTGACGCCTTCGAGGATCTTTGCCCGATCGAGCGCACGGAAATCGCGAAACGGCGGACCGCCATTGTTGTTGACGAGGATGTCGGGATCGGGGCAGGCGGCAAGCAGCGCCTTCTGGACATCGGGCTTGGATATGTCGCCGACGATCTCGGTCACCTTGACGCCGAATTTCTCGCGCAGTTCAGCGGCGGTTTTGGCCAGCACGTCGGCGTTGCGGCCGTTGACGACCAGATCGCAGCCTGCCTCCGCCAGTGCCATGGCGCAGCCGCGTCCCAGCCCCTTGCTCGAGGCGCAGACTATGGCCGTCTTGCCGCGAATGCCGAGGTCCATGGTGATTTTCTCCTCTGATTGCCGCGGCAACCTACCCGTATGGCTGGACCAATCGCAACCGTCATACGGTTGTTGCATGAATCGGGGCATAGCCTCAGGCGAAAGCAACGGTGACAAATGATGTCCGGCGCAGAGCCTCGCACTTTCCGCAGCATGTTCATCTCCGACGTCCATCTCGGATCGAAGGCGGCGAAGGCCGAGTTCCTGATCGATTTTCTGCGCCATCACGATGCCGATATCATCTATCTCGTCGGCGACATCGTCGACGGCTGGCGCTTGAGACGGAGCTGGCATTGGCCGCAGAGCCACAACGACGTGGTCCAGAAATTGCTGCGCAAGGCGCGCAAGGGCGCCAGCATCACCTACATCGCCGGCAACCATGACGAGTTCGCGCGCCAGTTCCAGGGCGTGCATTTCGGCGGCATTGTCGTTGCCGATCGCGCCATCCACGAGACCGCCGACGGCAAACGCCTTCTTGTCATCCATGGCGACCAGTTCGACACCGTCGTCCATAATGCGCGCTGGCTGGCCTATCTCGGCGACTACGCCTATGACGCGGCCATGCTGCTCAACCGCGTCATCACGCGCCTGCGCCAAGTGCTTGGCCTGCCTTACTGGTCGTTCTCGTCCTGGGCCAAGGTCAAGGTCAAGAAGGCGGTGAACTTCATCGGCTCGTTCCAGACCGTGCTGACCGAGGAGGCGCGCCGCTCGCATGTCGACGGCGTGATCTGCGGGCACATCCACCATGCCGCGATCGAAAGCTATGAGGACGTGCAATACATCAACACCGGCGATTGGGTAGAGAGCTGCACGGCGGTGGTCGAGCATTTTGACGGCCGGATGGAGATCCTGCACTGGGCGCATGTCCTGCCGGAGACTCCGGTCGGCAGCGAGGTGCTCGTGCCGATCGACATCAAGGGCAGGGCAGTCCAGGCGGCTTGACCAAATCCGGCCTCATCTCGCTTTAATCGGTTAGTCCAGCGGTTTCATCGACTTTTTCGCCGTGTTAAGCAGCGGCAGGTGTGGCGGGCCGACCCGGCTGAATGCCGTGCCGACGGATCGCCTGTTAATGTCCTCCCTGCCGCCGCTCTCGCCCGAACAGCTCGTCAAGCCACGCCATTTCGAACTGCGCATGAGCTTGATCTTCTTCACGCTCTTCGTTCCGCTCGGAACGCATGTGCCGTATTTTCCGCTGTGGCTGCAGGCGAAGGGGTTCCACGCCGAGCAGATAGCCGTGATCCTCGCCGCGCCGATGTTCCTGCGCGTGGCGACGACGCCTTTTCTTACCGCGCTGGCAGACAAAGCGAGCGACCGCGCCAATGTCTATGTCGCGCTGGTCGCCGCATCGCTGATCCTGTCCGCCGGTTACTTCCTGCAGCCGACCTACGCAATGGTACTTGCCGTATCGTTGACGCTGACGGTCGTCTGGACGCCGCATTCGCCGATTGCCGATTCGCTCGCCCTTTCAGGTGTTCGCCGCTTCGGCTCGAACTACGCCGGCATGCGCAAATGGGGCTCGATCTCTTATCTCTGCGCCAATCTCGCCGGCGGTTTCATCCTCTCGGCAAGCGGTGCCGAGGCTGTTCCGGTGATCATCTTCGCGGCGCTGTGTGCCGCGCTAGTCGCCGGACTGATTGCGCCGCGCCTCGGCCGTCCGCGCCGCGCCTCGCCGCTTTCGGCCGCCGATATCCAGCAATCGGCACCGAAACTCCTGAACCCTCATTTCCTCTTTTTTTCGACGGGCGTCGGCGTCATCACCGCCAGCCACGCATTTCTCTACGGCTTCGTGTCGATCTACTGGAAGTCGATCGGCATCAGCGATTCGGTTGTCGGGCTTCTGTGGGGATGGGGCGTTGTCGCCGAGATATGCATGTTCGTCGTCTTCACCCGGGCTTTTGCCTCTTTCTCGGTCGTCTCGATCATGCTGATTGCCGGGATAGGCGCGATCGTGCGCTGGATCGCCTTCCCCTTGATCTGGCCGCTTGGGCTTGGCGTTGGCGGGTTTTTCGCGATCCAGACGCTGCACGCGGTTTCGGTGGCGCTGGTGCTGATCGGCCTACAAAAGATGATCGGTGAGACGGTTGCGGAAGAACGCACCGGGGCGGCGCAAGGCATCGCCTATTTTTCCAACGGCTTCTTCATGGCGGTGGCGACGCTGATTTCAGGTCCTCTTTACGACCGGTTCGGCGCGAATGGCTTCTTTGCGATGATCCCCATCGCCCTGACGGGCCTAGCGCTGATCGGGCTTGCGGCGCGTTCAGCCCCACAGCGCCGGCTCGGGCGGTGACACCAGCGAACCTTGGTAGACGAGACCGGGAACGCGGTCGCGGGCCAGCAGCAACGGACCGTCGAGATCGACGAAATCGGCATCCTGCGCCAACAGCACGGCCGGCGCCATCGCAAGCGATGTGCCGACCATGCAGCCGACCATGACGCCAAGACCCAGTTCGCGGGCGCGGTCGCGAAGCACGAGTGCCGCGGTCAGGCCACCCGATTTGTCGAGCTTGATGTTGATGGTGTCGTAGAGGCCGACAAGCGCTTCAAGATCCTTCGCCTCGTGCACGCTTTCGTCGGCGCAGATCGGCACCGGATGCGCGATGTGGCGAAGAATACCGTCATGTCCCGCCCGCAGCGGCTGTTCGATCAAGGCGATCCCATGCTCGGCGGCAAAGGCGAGGTTTGCGACGATATTGTCGTCATTCCAGCCCTCATTGGCGTCGAGAATGATTCGGCTGTCAGGTGCCGCCGCCGTCACTGCACGGATGCGTGCGATGTCGTTGTCGCCGCCGATCTTGACCTTGAGTAGCGGGCGCTGGGCGTTGGCGCGGGCTTGCGCCGCCATCGCCATCGCCTCCGGCTCGGCGAGCGACAATGTGTACGCCGTCTCAAGCGGTCGTAACGGAACGGTTCGTATCGTATGCGCCACCGGTGTTCCGCTGATCTTCGCTTCCAGGTCCCAGAGCGCGCAGTCGATGGCGTTGCGTGCCGCGCCGGCAGGCATGGCACCGAGCAGGGCGATGCGGCTGATGCCGTGCGCGATCTCACTGCGCATCGCCTCGATCGCGCCGCGCACACCCTCCATGGTCTCGCCATAGCGCTTGTAAGGGACGCATTCGCCGCGCCCTGTACGGCCGTTTTCGGCAATGGCGCAGGAAATCACCTCAGCTTCGGTCTTCGAGCCGCGCGAAATGGTGAATGTCCCGGCGATGGGAAAGCGCTCGGCCTCGACCGAAATGACACGCGCCATATTTTTCTGCTCCGGCTGTGCAACAAGGAGGATGTTGGCAAATCGACAGGTCGGCCCCGTCAGGCTAAACAGGACGCCATGTTGACCATCCGCAAACGCGACGCAAGCGGCCCTGCCAAGGAGCCCGACCACCAGCCGCGCATCGCGATCGGCGAGGAGGGCGACGTTCTCGGCTGCGCTTTCTCGGGAACCTGGACGACACGTACCGTGGCGCTGGTCGATGCCGAGATGCGCAAGATCGAGAAGCGCGGCGGCTTCAAGACGCTGGCGCTAGACCTTTCACAAATCGAGAAGATGGACACTGCCGGGGCCTGGCTGATCGACCGCCTGGTCAGCAGCTTCGAAAAGAAGGGCGTCGAGATCACGACGCAGGGGCAAAGCGAGATTGCCTCGATCCTGCTTGGCGCCGTCGGTGATGCGGTTCGACGCGAGCCCGAATCAGGTCCGGCAAAGCCGCCCAACTTCATCATTCGTGGGCTCGAGGCGGTTGGCCGGCGTGTTTATGAGATGCGCGACGATTTCCTGGCCGCAATGAACATCCTCGGCGCCACGATACGCGGCTCGCAGATGAAGCTTGGCCGCGGCCATGGCGTCAATATGGCGGCGATCTTCAACCAGATCGATCGCATGGGCGTCGGCGCCATACCAGTGGTGGTGCTGATGTCGGCTATCGTTGGCGCAATCGTTGCCCAGCAAGGCGCCTATCAGCTCAGCTATTTCGGCGCCGACATCTTCGTCGTCGACCTGGTCGGCGTGCTGATCCTGCGCGAGCTCGGCGTGCTGATGACGGCGATCATGATCGCCGGCCGCTCCGGTAGCGCGATCACCGCCGAGATCGGCTCGATGAAAATGCGCGAGGAGGTCGATGCGCTGAAGGTCATTGGCCTCAATCCCATCGGCGTGCTGGTGTTTCCGCGGTTGGTCGCGCTGGTGATCGCACTGCCTTGCCTGACGATCATCGCCAACTTTGCCGCGCTCGGCGGCGGCATTCTGGCTGCATGGCTCTACTCCGATATTGCTCCGGCAGCGTTCATCGACCGGCTACGTGTCGCAATCGACCTCAGCACCATCTTTGCCGGCCTGATCAAGGCGCCGTTCATGGCCATGATCATCGGCATAATTGCCTCGGTCGAGGGCATGAAGGTTGGCGGCAGCGCCGAATCACTTGGCCAGCATGTGACCGCCTCAGTGGTGAAGTCGATCTTCGTGGTCATTATCCTCGACGGGCTTTTCGCCATGTTCTATGCAGCGATCGAGTTCTGACATGGCGCTGCCGGGCACAAACACGACCAAGGTGGCGGCGAAGGCCAAAGAAGACGAGATCGTGCTGTCGGCGCACGACATCACGGTATCGTTCGCCGACCAAGTCGTTCTCGACAAATTGTCGCTCGATATCTGGCGCGGGGAGATTCTCGGCTTCGTCGGTGCCTCGGGTGCGGGCAAATCTGTTCTCTTGCGCACCATTCTTGGCTTGACGCGCAAGCAATCGGGAACAATCAAACTGTTCGGCGTCGACGTCGAGAAGGCAACCGAAAGGGAGCGCCTTCGCATCGACATGCGGCTTGGCGTGCTGTTCCAGCATGGCGCCCTTTTCTCGGCGCTGACGGTCCTCGAAAACGTCCAGGTGCCGATGCGCGAATATCTCGATTTGCCGAAGAAGCTGATGGACGAACTTGCCATGCTCAAGGTCGAGCTGGTCGGACTGCCGCCGGATGCGGCGCAGAAATTCCCCTCCGAGCTCTCCGGCGGGATGATCAAGCGTGCTGCGCTGGCGCGCGCCCTGGCACTCGACCCGGATATCGTTTTCCTCGACGAGCCGACGTCCGGGCTAGATCCGATCAGCGCGGCTGAGTTCGACGAATTGGTCGTCAAGCTGCGCGATACGATGGATTTGACCGTGTATATGGTCACGCACGATCTCGACACGCTGTTTACGGCGTGCGACCGCGTGGCGGTGCTTGGCAACAAGAAAGTGCTGGTCGAGGGCACGATTGACGACATGCTCAGGAGCGAGGAACCCTGGGTAAAATCCTATTTCCGCGGAAAACGCGCCCGGCAACTTGATCTTGCGACGCGCGCATAGCCATAAGTGAGCAATGGAAACCAGGGCCAACTACGTCATTGTCGGCATTTTCACGCTGGCCGCGATCCTGGCGGCCTTCGCGTTCGTCTATTGGACGGCCGCGATCGGTGACAGGGGTGAGACGGCGATGCTGCGTGTGCGCATTCCAGGCTCGGCTTCCGGTCTTGGCCGCGGCAGCTTCGTGCTGTTCAACGGCGTCAGGGTTGGTGAGGTCAAGCGTGTCTATATCGACCTTGACAATCCGACCGCGGCCATCGCCGACGCTGAAATCGGCAGGAATACGCCGATCACCAAGTCGACGCAGGCCGATATCGGGATCGTCAGCCTCGCCGGCCAGGCCAGTATCGAACTCAAGGGCGCCGACCCCAAGGAGCCCAAGCTCCTCGACGAGGCGGAAAAGCAAGGCCGTGTCGCCGAGATCGTTGCCAACCCGTCGGCGGTCACCAACCTGCTGCAGACGGCGCAGAACATCTTCACCCGCGCCGACAAGGTCCTTTCGGAGCTCGAAGGCTTCACCAAGGATGTTCGCGGGCCGCTGACGCAGACCGTCGCCAATGTCCAGACCTTCTCCGATGCACTGGCCAGGAATTCGGACGGCGTCGACAAGTTCCTGGCCAGCGTCAGCTCGCTGGCCGACGAATTGAAGGGTGTTTCGGGCAAGCTCGACGGCACCCTGAAGGCGGCGGAAGGGCTACTCAACGCCGTCGACAAGGACCAGATCAAGAGCATCGTCGCCAACGTCGACACGGTCACCGCCAATCTCAAGGAAACCAGCAAGCAGTTCGACACGGTCATCAAGAACGTCGACACGGCGGTCGGCTCGATCAACGACTTCGCCCAGAAGACGCAAGGCACGCTGGCCAAGGTCGACGGCGTGCTCGACGGCATCGATCCGGCCGAGGTTCGCACCGCGCTGGCCAATATCCAGAAGGCCAGCGAAAACGCCAACGAGGCTGCCGCCGATATCGCCAAGGTGACCAACAAGTTCGCCAACCGAGCCGACGACATCGACGAAACCATCAAAGACGCGCACCAGCTCGCAGGACGCCTCAACGATGCCTCGGTGCGAGTCGACGGTATCCTTGCCAAGGTCGACAAACTGCTCGGCTCCGGCCAGGCCGACGGCGTCATGGCCGACGCGAGAGCGACGCTGAGATCATTCAAGCAGGTCGCCGACACGCTGAACGCCCGCCTCGGTACCATCACCGACAATCTGGCGCGATTCTCGGGACAGGGGCTGCAAAACGTCGAAGCGCTGGTCCAGGACAGCCGTCGTTCGATCACCCGCATCGAAGAGGCGGTAACCGATCTGAGCCGCAACCCACAACGGATCTTGTCCGGCGGCGAGGGCGAGGTTCGGCAGTTCGACGGCAGGGTGCGCCGTTGACTTCGATCCCCGACCACCGCAAGAACATAGCTTGCAGATGCGCGTTGTTTCCACGATCCGGGGGGGATCGCGTTTGAAGTCGATCAGTTCAGGCAGCATCACATCGGGTGGGTCTAAGGTTGGGGCGGTGTTGCTGGCGCTTTCGCTAGCAAGCTGCGCGGCCTTGCCTGGCGGCGGACCGGCGCCGCTGGATACGTTCGAGCTTTCGGCGCCGTCGCTGGAAGCGCGTGCCCACAGCCGTCGCCAGATACTCATCGCCCAGCCATCGGCCCTCAAGGCGCTGGATAGCCAGAACATCGTCATCAAGCCATCGCCGCGATCGATCCAGTATCTCAAGGGCGCGCAATGGGCCGACCGGCTGCCGATGATTGTACAGGCGCGGCTGGCAGAGACGTTCCAGCGCTCGGGAAGCTTCACCGGTGTCGGCAAGCCAGGCGAGGGGCTGGCGATCGACTATCAGGTGATCGTCGAGATCCGCTCGTTCGAGGTGCGTGTCGATGGCGGCCAACATGCCGAGGTCGAGCTGTTCGTGCGCCTGTTGAACGACCGCAACGGTGAAGTGCGCGCTTCGAAGACGTTTAGCGCCATCGCGCCCGTTTCGGGCAATGGCAACCAGGCCTATGTTGGCGCGCTCGATGCCGCGTTCGGCGATGCGGCCGGGCAAATCGTGCGCTGGACCGACACTGTGATCTAAACCGGGCTAGCTGCTATGAAGCGGCCAAAGACCGAAGCAACTCACGGAGCATATTCGACGAGCGTGTGATCTTCGCCCGCAAGCTCGTCATCGATGATTAAGCCTATGATTTCCCAATCACCTCCAGCCAGCCCCGCACCAATTTTCGGGTAGCCGATTCTTTTGCCCGCGAATCTGCCTTTGACTGCCTGCATGACTTTTCGGATTGCCTGGTAGTCAGCCTTCACGCCTTTGCCCTGCCAATGGAACTGAGTGTAGCCGTTGACGACGTGGAAAATGCGGCTGCCTCGCTTGATTTCGGCAACGGATATGCTTCCCAGCTTGGCTGGGTCGCCCTTCAATGTCGCGCAATCCGCAGCATATGCTTCGGGAAAACGCTGCTTTATGGAAAGAGCAATTCCTTTGCCCATTTGGCACTGGCAGTTGCATCCATGCACAATGACATCGAACGTTCCGTCGAGCGCAAGCTGAAGCAGATCACCGCGAATTGTCTGCATTGCCACGAGATCCCAGCCTCTGCTCCTAGGCGCAAACATCCGGCCAAATCAAGAGATTTGCGCAGTGGAACTATCTTTTCAGTATCGGGTCTAAACTGAAAGGGCAGAACGCCCTTTCAGTTTTCCTGTCGCCCGCTTAGTGCAGGCGGCCGCTGGCGTGGGCCAGCATGGTGTAGACCTTGCCGGTATCCGAGGTCAGGTAGGTCTGTGCCATGATGTTGTCGCGGTCGTTGCGCGACACGTCCTTGAGCAGCTTTTCGAAATCGTCGCAGTAACGATCGACGGCGGCGCGGAACTCCGCCTCCGACTGATATTTGCGACGGATCTCATCGAACGTCTGCTGGCCCTTCAGCGTGTAAAGACGGCGCGTGAAGACGTCGCGCTCGCCGCGCCGGTAGCGGTTCCACAGTTCGATCGAAGCATCGTGATCGATGGCGCGTGCGATATCGACGGAGAGCGAGTTCAGCGATTCCACCACATGAAGGGGCGAACGCGCAGCGGGAGCCGGGCGCGGCGCTTCGGCAGGCGCTGCCGGCTTGGCGTCGTCTTCGCGCGATGCACCGGTCAGGAGGTCACGCACCCAACCGCCCTGCGGCGTGCGGCCGTTGGGATCGCGCTGGCGCGGCGCTTGGTCTGCGGGACGTTCGAGGTCGAGCGTGCCGCGCAGCGCCGTCTCGCCCGAAGGCGCCTGCGGTGCACGGCGCTGTTCGAGAGCCGGAGCCGGACGACGTGGCGGTTCGGCGGCGCGTGCGGCAGGCGCTTGCGGCGCCGGACGCAGGTTGCGCTGTTCCGAACTGTCGGTGCCGCGCCCAGATTTGGCAACGATTTCAGAAAGTTCCTTCAGCGCGTTGATCTGCTCGGAAACGGCACGGCGGATAGCCGTGGTTGATTCCTTTGCCTCTTCCGGCATCTCGATGACGCCTTTCTTGAGCTCAGCCCGGGTGAGGTCGAGCTCGCTCTTGATCGAGCCAGCGGTACGCCGCATCTCCTCGGTCGCATCGGCAAAGCGCTTGGTGGCCGAATCGACCACTTCGGAAATCGCGGTACGGATCTTGTCGGCGGATTCCAGCGTCTTGCCTTCGGCGTTCTGCAGTGTCTGGCCGACCAGATTCTCGAACGAGCGCATGACCCTTTCGAGATCTTCCGACTTCTTGACAAGGCCGACGGCGAGGTCCTCCAGCGACGATTGCCTTTCGAGCGTGTGCTCTAGATTGCTCTGGGCCGAGCTCAACAGGTCCGAGGCACTGGAAAGCAACCGGCTGTGCTCGTCGAACTTGGTGGCGATTGAAGCAACCTCGCGCAAGGTCGACGACGACAGCTCGGTGAGCCGCGTCGTGTTCGAATCGACCAGGCGCGCCGAACTGGCGAAGGTCTGCGCGGTCTTTTCCGTGGTCGCGGCGAAGCTTTGCGTGCTGCCGGTCAGGCGTTCGTCGACCTGGCCGAGATTGGTCGCCGCCTGCTCGATCAACTGACCGAGCTGCGAGCTGGAGGTGGTCATGCGGCCGATGAGGTCGGCAACGCTGTCGGCAAGCGTCGAGCGCGCACCTTCGACGGCCGACAGGGTTTCGGCCGTACGGCTGGCGAGGGCGTCAACGAGGGCAGCGTTTTGAGTGCGCAGCTTCTCGGTCGCACGTTCGGTGACCTCTTCCATGCTCTTTTGCAGCTCGGAGCCGCCCTGGGCGAAGCGCTCGACCAGAGGCCGTGCCGTCTCGTCCAGGATTTTCGATATTTCGGCCGAACGTGCCGCAAGCATCGTACTGAGCTCGCGAGTATTGGCACCGATGGTCTTTGCAGCGTCGTTGGTGCTCTGGCCGATATGCTGGCCGACCGCGGTGAAGGTTTCGGCGATCGTGTTGGCACGCGAGACCAGCTGCGCCTCGGCATTCGAAACCTGTTCGTTGAGCCTTTGGCCCATTGTCTCGGCGGAGTAGGCGAGGCGGTTCTCGACGCTGGCGACCTGCTCCTCGACGCGGGCGGCTGTAACAGCAGCACTCGATGCCAGGCGTTCGTCGGCACCGGCAAGCACCTGCTCGATTTCACGGGCATGGACGGCGAGTTCCTGGCCAGTCTGCCTGGCGCGTTCGGCAACCCGCTGCTCGGTGCTGGTGAAGGCGCCGACAATGGTGTCGGCATGTTCGCCGATGGCGGTGCTGCTGTCGGCGATACGGGACACCAGGCGATGATCCGCCTCCTCGAAGATGCGGCCGATCTCGGACGCGCGGGCCGAAAGTGCTTCGGACCCTTCGGCAATACGCGAGATAAGTTGCTGGTCGGCGGCATCGAAAATGCGACCGAGGTCCGACGCGCGTGCCGCGAGAGCTTCGGCGGATTCGCCGATGCGCACGCCCAGCCGCTCGTCGGCTGTTTCGAAATTGCGCAGGATGTCGCCGGCACGTGCAGCCAGCGACTGGGCCGTTTCGATGGCGCGAGAGACCAGCCTGTGGTCCGCCGCGTCGAAGGTGCCGGCAATCTCACTTGCTCTGGCTGCCAGCTGATCGGTCGTCTCCTGGGCACGCGCAAGCAAGGTGTTCGACGTGTTGTCGACGCGGGCAATCAGTGCGCTCGACGTATCCTCGGCGCGCGCGGCAAGGCGACGATCCGCCTCTTCAAAGGTGCGGGCGATGTCCTCCGCCCTGGCGAGCAGGGCCGCCGAGGTCTGCTCGGCGCGCTCGGCGATCTTGCGGTCGGCATCGCTGAATGCCGCGCCCGCCTGCTCATGCAGCGCACTGGTGACTTCCATGACCTTCTCGCGCAGCGCCCCGGCGACGAAGACCGCGCTTCTTTCGAGCACACTGCGAACGTTGTCGACACCCGTCGACAGCGCCCGCTCCATGGTGCTGGCGCGCTCCTCGATGACGCCTGTCTGCCGGCTGAACACCTGCTCGATCTTTTCTACGTCGGCAGCGATTGCATCGGAGATGTCGGTGCTCCTGGCGGCGATCTGGTCGATATGGCCGGACAGCGAACGGTCGACATCCTTGCGCGTTTCGGCGAGCCTGGAGAGATCGTCCTGCAATGCGCGGGTCAGCATGTCGCGGCCCTCGCTCAGCTTGCCGACATGACCGGCGACGATCTCGTCGACCTCGCTGCGGCTCATTGCAAGCCTCTCCAGGTCGGCTTCCAGCGCGCGCCTGAGGATGTCGCGGCCTTCCGCCAGCTTCTCGACCTGGCCGGCAACCAGCCCATCGATGCTCGAGCGGCTTTCGGCCAGCTTGGCGAGATCGTCCTCGAGCGCCTTGGACAGGGTCGAGCGGTCCTGGACGAGCTTCTCCGCGTGGGTTGCGACCAGGCTGTTGACGTTGCCGAGATCGGCTTCCAACGCACGCGAAAACTGGGCGCGATTATCGGTCAATAGTTGCGACTGGTCGGCGATGGCGCCCCTGATCGTGTTGAGATCGGCCTCCAAGGCGCGCTTGAGGATATCGCGGCCTTCGGCCAGTTTCTCGACCTGGCCGGAAACCAGTCCGTCGATGCTCGAGCGGCTTTCGGCCAGCTTGGCAAGGTCGTCTTCGAGCGCCTTGGTCAAGGTTGAGCGATCTTCCGCCAGTTTCTCGGACTGGCCCGCAATAACATCCTTGATGGTGTTGAGATCGGCCTCCAAGGCGCGCTTGAGGATATCGCGGCCTTCGGCCAGTTTCTCGACCTGGCCGGAAACCAGCCCGTCGATGCTCGAGCGGCTTTCGGCCAGCTTGGCAAGATCGTCTTCCAGCGCGCGCTTGAGGATGTCGCGACCCTCGGCCAGCTTCTCGACCTGGCCGGAGACCAGCCCGTCGATGCTCGACCGGCTCTCTGCCAGCCTGGCGAGATCGTCCTCGAGCGCCTTCGAAAGGGCCGAACGGTCCTCGGCGAGCTTGTTCATATGATCGGAGACGACGCCCCGCACGGCCTCGAGATCGGTCTCCAGCGCCCGCGACAGCTGACCGCGATCCTCCGCCAGCTTCTCGGATTGACTGGCGATGACGCCCTTGACGGTGCTCAGATCGGCTTCGAGCGCGCGCTTGAGGATGTCGCGGCCCTCGGCCAGCTTTTCGACCTGTCCGGCAACCATCACATCGATGCTCGAGCGGCTTTCGGCCAACTTGGCGAGATCGTCTTCGAGCGCCTTCGAAAGGGTCGAACGGTCCTCTGTGAGCTTGTTCATGTGATCGGAGACAACGCCCCGCACAGTCTCCAGGTCGCTCTCCAGTGCCCGTGACAGCTGGCCACGGTCTTCCGCCAGCTTTTCGGACTGGCTGGCGATGACGCCCTTGATCGCGTTAAGGTCCGATTCAAGCGCGCGCTTGAGGATGTCGCGGCCTTCGGCCAGCTTCTCGACCTGGCCGGCAACCAGCCCATCGATGCTCGACCGGCTTTCCGCCAACTTGGCAAGATCGTCTTCAAGCGTCTTCGAGAGCAGGCTGCGGTCATCGGCGAGCCTGCCAGAATGATCGGCGATCAGGCTCCTGATGTCGGACAGGTCGTTATCGAGCGACTGGGAAAGGCCGCTGCGGTCTTGCGCCAATTTGGCCGAATGCGCCTCGATGAGGCCATTGATGCCGGCGATATCGGCTTCCAGCGCACTGGCGAGTATGGCGCGGCCCTCGGCGATCTTTTCGACTTGACCGGCGACGAGGCCGTCGATGCTGGCGCGACTCTCTGCCAGCTTGCCGAGGTCGGCCTCCAGCGCGCGCGAAAGGATGCTGCGGCCTTCGGCGAGCTTGCCGACGTGCCCGGCAACCATTTCATCAATTATCGTACGAGCTTGCACGAGTTTTCCAGAGTCTTCGTTCAAGGCCTGGGCAAGCCTGTTGCGACCCTCTTCAAGGCTTTCGAGATGGCTGCCCAGCGAAGCGTCGATCGCTGCGCGTGATTCGTTTACCTTGCGCAGATCCTCCTCAAGGGCGCGCGAGATCAGGCTGCGGCCTTCGGCAAGCTTCTGCACCTGGTTGGCCACCGCTGCGTCGATTTCGGCGCGACCCTCGGCGAACTTCGCCAGATCGGCCTGCATTGCCGCCGCCATCCGGTCGCGGCTTTCGGAAAGCTTGTGGCTGTGGTTTTCGACGGCTTCCTCGATGCCGGCGCGAGCCTCGGCAAGCCGCTGGATGTCTGTATCGAAGGAACGCGATACGACATGGCGCGCCGCCTCCATGCGCCCGGCGAAATCGCCGGCGCGGGCTTCAAGCATGGTCGAGGTCGACGAAATGATGTCGGCCATGTCGGCGCCGATCTGGGTCTTGCCCTGATCGATCATCGCCGACAGCGTCTCCTTGCTATCCTGGAAGGTGTGGGCGATTTCGCGCGCGCGCTCGACCAGCGTCTCGTTGATCTGGCGTGCGCGAGCCTCCAGCGCGGCGTTGAGCTTCTGCGTACCGGTGTCGAGCGCCTCGGCGCGGGTCTGGAACTCGCTGATAAGCGCCTGGCCACGTTCAGCAAGCGTCCGCTCGATGCCGTTAAGGCTGGCTTCGAATTCGGAATTGAGCGTACGCGCGGCACCGCCGAGCAGCGACACCATGCCGGTCGTGCGGTCGTCGAGCAGGTCGGTCAGCGACCGCGTCAGGCCATCGGTGGTGTCCGTCAGTTTGGCGATGCGGGTGTCGAGCAGGCTGGCGAAGGCCTCGCCCGACGTCGACAGCCGGTCGGTGATCGATTCGAGCCGGCCTTCCACCGAATCGAAGATCGACATCGAGCTCCCGTTGATCCTGTCGATCAGCGTGTCGCCGGATTCGTTGATCGTCATCGACAGCTTGGTCGAGGCGTTGAGAATGCTGTCGCGAATGATATCGCTGGCGGCGTTGATCTCGTCCTTCAGCGTCTCGTGGGCGCCGGTGATCGAGGCGCGCACGCGCTCGGCATGGGTGACGACCGCTTCGCGCTCGCTGCCCAGCCCGTCGACCAGCGAGCGGATGCGGGACTCGTTCTCGGAGTAGGAGCGCTCGATCTGGTTCACCTCGCCGTGAACCAGCGTTTCGAGCTCGACGGCACGCGCAAGCGTGCGTTCGATGCCTTCGCCCATGGCCGCCACCTCGCGGCGAACCGCTTGGCCGATCATCATGACGCGATCCTGGGCAAGATTTTCCGGCTCGGCCAGACGGAAGGCCACCTCGGTCATCGACTGCGCGGCAAGGCGCATCTCCTGAGCGCGGCGAATCATCACGGCGAATGCCCAGAACAGGATGACGGGCACGATTGCCGCGACCGCCAGGCCGATCAGCTCGGGACGGGCGAAAAACTGATCGAAGGTGCGGATGTTCCAGATGCCAGGTCCGAACAACAGGTTCGCAAGGCCACCAGCGCCGGCGATCCAGGCCAGCGAAACGAAAGCCACGACCCAATAGATCGTGTTCGAGGCGCGCCGATTGAGGGTGTGCAGGAGCGTCTTATAGTCTTTTTGACGATCGTCGTTGGCCGGCGAGAAAGCGGCCGGCTGCGAGCCATTGCGCGTTGCGACAGGACGCAACTCGGCCGGCTTGGCTTTTGGCGCGGGATTTGCGTTCTGGCTTTGATTGGCGGCAGGTGCCGCGTTCTGGGCTTGGTCGGGGGCAGGTGCTTCGTTCTGGCTGCGACCTTCGCGCGCCAGTTCGTCGGCGGCTTGCGATATTTGCGCTTCCAGATCTTCCATGGATGCCGCGATGTCGAAGTCGCCGCCGGCATCGCCGCTCAGATCGATATCAAGTGCCTTTTCGAGTTCCCTGGCTACGTCGCTGTCGAGCGTTCTTGTCGTCGTTGGTTTCTTCGCCATGCCTTCGCTACCCTGTACAAGCTGCCGCGGGACTTATGGTTCTGCTTATTGATTCTGCCTAGCGTGTCCCGCGCAGGAGGCTGAAAATGGACCTGTCGTATCGTAATGACACAGCCGGGTAAAGAAAACATGCATTCCGCCCGATACGTAAAACTTTAAATATAAGGTTAACACAGCCGTGATTCCGGCGCCGTTATCGCGACATTTTTCCGGGCCAATCATTAACCCGTTGTCCACCGGATACGCCTAGTTTTTGCGGCGGTCGAAGAACGGAGTCTCAAAGTGATACGTGGCGAAAACGGCATTGCCTTCTCGATGCCCGGCGGCGACGTGTCGGGGACAGCCGGGGCGCGGCCGATCGACCTGGCGCATCTTGCGCGCCAGACGATGGGCGATCGGAGCCTCGAGCAGGAGGTGTTGGCTCTGTTCGTGCAGCAGGCGCTGTCGGTGCGCGACAAGATCGTCGATGCGGATGTCAGGCAGCGGCTGCTATTGGCACACGGGCTCAAAGGCTCGGCGCGCGGGGTCGGCGCCTTCGCCATTGCCGATTGCGCCAGTGCGATCGAATGCCGGCCCGAAGACGCCAGCACGCTGAAGCGGCTTGGCTCGCTGATCGAAGAAGTACGCGACTTCGTCGCCGCCATCAGCCGATAGAACTTATTCCCAAAACGCCACGCAGCGGCGCTTTCGCGCCGCAGTTGACTTGTCCGGCAGAGTGATTATGTCGGCTCAGACTCCCTTCAGGTGACAAATGACCAAGCTGACCTTCATCGCCCATGACGGCACGCATTTTGACGTGGATGCCGAAAACGGCTCGACCGTCATGGAAAATGCGATCCGCAATGCGGTGCCGGGAATAGAAGCGGAATGCGGCGGCGCCTGCGCCTGCGCGACCTGCCATGTTTATGTCGACGAAGCCTGGACGGCGGAGGTCGGCGAGCCGGAAGCCATGGAAGAGGACATGCTGGATTTCGCCTACGAGGTCCAGCCGAACTCACGGCTGTCATGTCAGATCAAGGTGCGCGACGCCCTCGACGGGCTGGTCGTGCGCGTGCCGGCTCGCCAGGGCTGACGCCGATTTTTGCCGCTGCCGCTTGGCAGCGGGCCAATGGTCATGCAGTGTCGCGCCGTTTTCCCATAAAGGCGCATGCTTCATGACAGCTCTCACCAAGACGGACGTACTCATTGTCGGGGCAGGGCCTGTCGGCCTGTTTGCCGTATTCGAGCTCGGCCTCTTCGACATGAAGTGCCATCTGATCGACATACTCGACCGGCCCGGCGGGCAGTGCGCCGAACTCTATCCGGAAAAGCCGATCTACGACATTCCGGGTTGGCCCTCGATCTCGGCGCAAGGTCTGGTCGACAAGCTGCTTGAGCAGATCGCGCCGTTCAAGCCCGAATTCACCTATAGCCGCATGGTTTCGAGCCTGGAAAGACTGGAGGACGGCAGTTTCCGCGTCACTTCCGACGAAAACGAGGTGTTCGAAGCCAAAATAGTAGTGATCGCCGCCGGCGGCGGCTCTTTCCAGCCGAAGCGGCCGCCGATTCCGGGCATCGAACCCTATGAAGGCAAGAGCGTGTTCTACTCGGTGCGCCGGATGGAGGACTTTCGCGGTCATGACCTCGTCATCGTCGGCGGCGGCGATTCGGCGCTCGACTGGACGCTGAATCTGCAGCCGGTGGCCAAGAGCGTGACGCTGGTGCACCGGCGGCCCGAATTCCGGGCAGCGCCCGACAGCGTCAACAAGATGTATGCCATGCAGGAGATGAAGGAGCTGGAATTCCAGGTTGGACAGGTGACTGGCCTGACCGGCAACGACGGCCAACTCGCCTCCGCCATCATCAAGGGGCCGGAGGGCGATATCGAAGTGCCGTGTACGCGGATGCTGCCGTTCTTCGGCCTGACGATGAAGCTCGGCCCAATCGCCGAATGGGGCCTCAATCTCCACGAGAACCTGATCCCGGTCGACACCGAAAAATTCCAGACGTCGGTGCCCGGCATCTTCGCCGTCGGCGACATCAACTGGTATCCCGGCAAGTTGAAGCTGATCCTGTCGGGCTTCCATGAGGTCGCTCTAATGGCGCAAGCAGCCAAGCGCATCGTCAGCCCCGGCGAGCGCATTGTATTCCAGTATACGACCTCGTCGACCAGTCTGCACAAGAAGCTCGGCGTGGTCGACTGAACCTCACTATACGCTCGTCGGGCCGGTCTACTCCGCCAAGGCTGGGGCCACAGCCTCGGCATGGCCGCGAAGCGTTTTTTCCGGCATCAGCCAGAGCGTGATGAACGACAGCAGCAAGGTCGCGGCCGCGGCAAGAAAGATCATCACGAACGGTATGGCGGAGGCGATATGGCCGGCCGGCTGCGTGCCTTCGCTGGCCAGCGGCAGCCCGTAACCAAGGGCGACGGCACCAAGCATGGCGACGCCAAGCGCGCTGCCCAGCGAGCGCAGGAAGGTGAGCACGCCGGTCGCTACGCCAAGGTGCATGCGATCGACGGCGTTCTGGACCGAGACGGTGGCAACGGGAAAGGTCGTGCCTGTGCCCAGCCCTATGCAGGTCGTCAACACCTCGACAAGCAATAGCGAGGCATTCCCGGCGATCAGGCTGAGCACGCCGAGGCACAGGATCGAGAAAACGGTGCCGATCATGGCAATGCGCTTATAGTGGAAAAAGCGCGGGATCATTCGCGCGCTGAACGTCGCACCGGCCACCGTGCCGAGCATCAGCCCAAGCAACGCGGTGCCCGATTCGCTGACTGACAGGCCGACGACCGATTGCAGGTAGACCGGCAGATAGACCGACAAGCCGACATTGGCGGCCTGCAGCAGGAACATCGACAACGTGCCGGCGAGAACGATCGGATTGCCGAGCACTTCGAGCGAGATCAGCGGTTCGGCCGCGCGCATCAGCCGCAGCGCGAACGCGCTCCAGAACACCGCCGAGCAGGCGAGCAGCCCAAGGATTTCAGGTGACAGCCACGGATACTCGCTGCCGCCCCAGTTCAAGGCAAGCAGCAGCAGCGAGGTGGCCGCGACCAGAAGCAGCGCGCCGAGGCCGTCGATGCGGTGATGCTTTGCGGCGATCGGCAGCTTCTTGAGCGGGTTGTTGATGATCGCCATCGCCAGCAGCCCGAGCGGAATGTTGATCCAGAAGATCAGCGACCAATGCAGATGTTCGGCGAAGGTGCCGCCGAGCAGCGGCCCGGCGATGCTGGCGACAGCCCAGGTGCCCGAGATCCAGGCGGCGTAGCGAGCCCGCTCGCGCGGCGGCACGAGGTCGCCGATCACGGTCTGCGTCAGGGCGAAAAGACCGCCGCCACCGGCGCCCTGGATCGCCCGGCCGACAACCAGGACCAGCATGTTGGGCGCCGTGGCGCTAACCAGCGACCCGGCGAGAAAGATCAGGATTGCCGCATAGACGGTCGGCCGGCGGCCATAGATGTCGGAGATCTTGCCGTAGAGCGGCGCCACGGCGGTCGCGGTCAGCAGATAGCCGGTCACGATCCACGGCAGATATTCGGCATGCCCGAGCAGACGTGCCATCGTCGGCATCGCCGGCGCAACGATGGTCTGGTCGAGCGCCGCCAGCAGCATCGACAAAAGCACGCCGCCGATAATGGCGTTTTTCTCGGTTTCGGTCAGCGGCGTGCTGGTTTCCACCATCGCTTGCTTGTCAATAGCCTGGTCCATATCCATTCATCCATTACACTTGCATGCACGTCCGGGACGGCTGGAGTGCGTCGAGTGTGCAGATTGGCCCGTGTACTCGTGCCTTTGGGACTGAGCCTTGCGAACTTGACATATGTCGTTCGCTATAGGCCGATTTCGACAGCGGCTCGAAAGTTTTTCGAAGCTGGCACCATGCTTCGGCAAAATTGGCTTTGTTCCAAATTGGCTTTGTCCAACGACGCGGAGTTCAGCCGGGAGCGAGCCGGCCGTTCTCAATGCGCTCGATGCGATAGTGCAAGAGCCGCAGGATACGGCTTTGGAAATTGACGCTTTCGACACGATCGAAGCGCATCTGCTCCTGGTCGTGCTTGGCAAGCATGACCGCTGTAATTTTCGCGGCCTTGGCCTTGGCCAGTTCGCAGGTCTTTTCCGGGTAGCTTGCCTTCAGGGCGTCTTCGAGTTCGCGGCCATGGTTCTTGGCAATCTCGACGTGGCGCTCCTCATGGCGCTTGATGTCGGCGGATAACGTATCCCAGAACAGCCTGACGCCGGCATCGGCTTTGCGCGGACGGCGCCACTGCGGAAGGATCACCTTGACCTTGACGGTGACGACAGCGTCGGCAATCCAGCACGAGCCCGGGTTTTGCGCATAGCTGACGCGGGTGGTGAACGCCATCTGGGTAGCGCCTGGATGCCGCGACCCGGTGCTTTTCACCTGAGGCCCGAGTCTCGACAGCTGGCTCTCGATGTCGTCGAGCGTCCTGCCGCCGATCGGGAAATAACTATATGTCTTGACGAGAGTTGCAGCGCCGGCCGGGAATGCGGTCAGCGCGAACATCAGCGCGCAGAGGAGGGATCGTTTCATCGTGTTGCCTCTTTCCCCACCTTGCTTTACCGCCGTCCTCGGCGCAACGGAATTGATCCCCGGCCACGCCGCGGGATCGAACATGGTTGATGGGCAATGATGACAGGGCGATGGCAGCTGGCGCATGGGCGCCATCTCGACCTTGGCAGTAAGGCCGTGGTCGTCGGCATCCTCAACGTCACGCCGGACAGTTTTTCCGACGGCGGCCTGTTCGATGTGCCGGAAAAAGCGGCGGCCCAGGCGCGCCGCATGGTGGAGGAGGGGGCCTCCGTCATCGACATCGGCGGAGAATCGACACGTCCCGGGGCGTCTGGGGTCTCCGCAAAGGAAGAGCAGGCCCGCATATTGCCGGTCATCGAGGCGCTCGCGACGTCTGGCGGAATGCTGATCTCGGTCGATACCTATCGCGAGGATACGGCCCGGCTTGCCGTCCAAGCCGGCGCACATATCGTCAATGACGTCTGGGGCCTGCAGCGCGAACCGGGCATTGCCCGCGTCGCGGCCGAAACAGGCGCTGGGCTTGTCGTCATGCACACGGGACGGGACCGGCAGAAACTGCCCGACGTGATTGCCGATCAGCTCTTCTTCCTCAGAAAGTCGCTGGAAATCGCGCGGAGGAGCGGTGTTGCCGACGATCATATCGTGCTCGATCCGGGCTTCGGCTTCGCCAAGGAGACGGCCGCGGAAAATCTTGACCTGATGGCACGGTTTTCCGAGCTTCGTGCGCTGGGTTTTCCACTGATGGCCGGCACATCGCGAAAGCGCTTTATCGGCACCGTCACCGGCCGCGACGCGGCCGCAAGGGCCGCCGGAACCGCGGCCACCAGCGTAATCCTGAGGCTCAAAGGCGCGCATCTTTTTCGCGTACACGATGTCGCAATCAACGTGGACGCGTTGGCCATCGCCGATGCTATGCTGGCACGTGAGATCGGGGAAAGCTGAGCCATGTATGTCATCCGCATGAAGAACTGCGCCTTCTTTGCCCGGCATGGTGTGCTGGACGAAGAAGAGACGCTCGGCCAGCGCTTTTATGTCGATGCGGCACTCACGGTGGATCCCGGGCGGGCACTGGTCGAGGATTCCATCGAGGACACCGTCAATTACGGCATCGCCTTTGCAGTCATCGAAAAGATCATTACCGGCGAGCGGCGCTTTCTGATCGAAGCGCTGGCGCTCGAAGTGGCGAGGGCGCTGACGGCGCGGTTCCCGCAGATCAAAAAGGCCGAGATCACGGTGCGCAAGCCGAACGCCCCGGTGCCGGGTGTGCTCGATCATGTCGAGGTGACCGTTGTCTGGCCAGAATAATACCGTCTATCTCAGCCTTGGCGGCAATCTCGGTGATCCGGCAAAGTCGATGGCTGCGGCACTGGGCATTCTGGATGCCGACGAGAGCACGCGCGTCATTGCCGTTTCGTCGCTCTACCGCACGCCGCCCTGGGGCAAGCTCGATCAGCCGGATTTCCTCAACGCGGCGGCCGAAATCTCGACCGCGCTCGCGCCGCGGGCTTTGCTCGACCTTTGCCTCGACGCCGAGCGAAAACTGAAGCGGGTGCGCGAGGAGCGCTGGGGTCCACGCCTGATCGATATCGACATTCTGGTGTTCGGCGACCGCATCATCCACGAGACCGGACTGGAGGTGCCGCATCCGCGCATGCTGGAGCGCGCCTTCGTGCTGGCGCCGCTGGCAGAAATTGCGCCAGAGCTTGTGGTCGACGGCAAGAGCGTGTCGGAGCGGCTGGCCGCCGTCGACACGTCGGGCATTGAACGGCTACCGTCGGGCCAGGATTGGTGGAAGACCTGACGCTGCCGCCATCGGTGCCTGAATCAGCCGGAAAACCCACCTCCGTCGAGGAACATTTGTTCGTCTGGTGTCGTCTCGCGGCCAAGCATCCTGTTTCGATGCGGAAAGCGGCCGAAGCGCTGGATGATGTCGCGATGCTCGATCGCATATTTCAGGTAGGAGGGGGCTTTGGCGGCGGTAAGCTCCATCGATCTGAGCTGATCGGCGAGGTCCTCCGAATGCTCATAGGGCAAATAAAGAAAGACGCGGAGGTTTTCGTCGAGCGCCAGGTCATGGCCGGCGGCGATCGCTTTCCGGGCGAAATGCCGCGCCAGCGGGTCCGTGGCGTACATGTGGCCGGTGCCGCGAAAGCAGTTTCGCGGAAACTGGTCGAGCAGGATCATCAGTGCCAGCGACCCTTCGGCGTGTTCAGACCAGCCGTCGCATTCGCAGCGCGCGGCGGCGAAGTGCAGATCGAAAAACCGGGTGCGGAAGTCGGTATCAAAGGCGTCGTTCTTCTCGAACCACGCGTCCTCCCCCGCGTCGCGCCAGAATCCGGCGACGGAGAGAGCGCGCTCGTCCAGTTCGTTCATCATTCGCGTCGTTCCAAGGTTTAATCGGCCGGTTCGGATTTCTGCAGCACGCCGGCGGTCTCTTCGTTGAGCGCCTGGCCCGCGCGCCGTGGCGTGCTGAGCGGCGTCGGGATGGGCGTGCCGATATTGCCTTTGAGGAAACGCCGCCCGGCGCGAATGCCTTCGGCCTGTTGAAGTTCGAAACGGGCAGCATCGCGGCGGCGGACGTCCTCGACTACCTCGGCGACCTCTTCCGGGTCGACGCCGAGGGCTTCCAGGGTCGAGCCGCCGAAGACAAGCGCCGATTCGAACGTCTCGCGGAGCTGATAGTCGACGCCGGCACGAATGAGCTGCAACGCCGTGCCGCGGTCGAAGGCCCGTGCCAGCACTGTCAGCAAGGGAAACTCCGCCTTGATCAGTTCCGCGATGCGCACGGCGGCATCGGGCTTGTCGACACAGATCAACACGGCGCGTGCCCGCCCGGCTCCCGCGGCCCGCAGGATGTCCAGCCGCGTGCCATCGCCATAATAGACCTTGAAGCCGAAATCGGCTGCCGCCTGGATCATTTCGACCTCATTGTCGATGATCGATACGTCGATCCCGCGCAACAAAAGCGGCTGGCTGGCGATCTGGCCGAACCGGCCAAAGCCGATGATCAGCACGCTGCCGGTCAGGCCGTTGGCGACATCGACGCCCTCGAGCGACTGCTCGTCGCGCGGCGTCAGATACCGCAGGGCTATGATTGCCAACGGCGTCAGCACCATGGAAATGATGACGATGGCGGTCAGCATCGCATTGGCCTGGCTATCGATGATGCCCACCGCCGCCGCTGCGGAATAGAGGACGAAGGCGAATTCGCCGCCTTGCGCCATGAAGACCGCGCGTTCGAGCGCTTCCCGGTGGCCGGTTTTGAGGACGCGGGCAACGATATAGATGCCGATCGCCTTCATCAGCATGTAGGCGACGACATAAATGGCAATGAGCTGCCAGTTGACGACGACCACATGCAGGTCGAGCGACATGCCGACGGCGAGGAAGAACAGCCCGAGCAAAATGCCGCGGAACGGTTCGATGTCGGCCTCCAGCTGGTGGCGGAAGGTCGATTCCGACAAAAGCACGCCGGCCAGGAAGGCGCCCATTGCCATCGACAGGCCGGAAAGCTGCATGGCAAGCGCTGACCCGAGAACGACCAGGAGGGCGGCAGCGGTCATCACCTCACGGGCGCGCGCATCCGCCAGGATACGAAAGAACGGATTGAGCAGATAGCGCCCGGCAAGCACCAGCCCGACGATCGCGGCAAGGCCGATGCCGACCTCCGTCAACCGATCCGACAGGCTCATATCGGCGCCGCCCGGCGCGAGGAAGGCGATCAGCGCCAGCAGCGGCACGATGGCCAGGTCTTCCAAAAGCAGGACCGAAACGATGCGCTGGCCCTTGGGCGTGGCCAGTTCGCCGCGTTCTTCCAGCAATTGGATGACGATGGCCGTCGAGGTGAGCACGAAACCGGCGCCGGCGACGAAGGATTGCGCGATCGGAAAACCTCCCGCCAGCCCGACGCCGGTCAGTAGGACCGCGCAGACGCCGACCTGCAGCGCGCCAAGCCCGAAAATCTCGCGGCGCAGGCCCCATAGCCGTGACGGCTGCATTTCCAGCCCGATGATGAACAGGAACATGACGACGCCGAGTTCGGCGACATGAAGAATGGCTTCCGATTCGGAAAAAATGCGCAGTCCGAACGGGCCGATCACGACACCGGCCGCCAAATAGCCGAGGATGGAGCCGAGTCCCATGCGCCTGAAGATCGGTACCGCAACGACGCCGGCGGCAAGCAGCGCCACCACCTGAATCAGATCGCCGTTGGATGCCTCTGCCGCCATGCCTGCCGTTCCGCTCTCTTGGGAGTCAAGCGGCCAAGATAGGGGCTTCGGGGCGGATCGAACAGTGCGAATGCGGCGCATTGTGAAGGCGATATTGCAGGCGCACTGCACAGGATAATGGGGTGCCTGGCGTTGCTTGTTCCAGCGATCCGGCGCTAAGGACGCCCGGCTTCGGCCAGTGGAGGGTGAGCGACGATCAAGTCGCAGCCCTTTTTGAGGAGATGACTGACATGAAGACGTTTTTGCTGGTTGCCGTTGGCATCGCGGCGCTTGCCGGCTCGGCCTGTTCGAAGGCACCCGAGTGCACGACCGAGATACTGACCAAGAAGGCTCAGGACATGACTGCGGCACTTCAGGCTGCGATTACCAAGGATCCAGCCAAGGCAGCCGACCTCGGGGCCAAGGTCCAGGCGGTCACAACCAAATATCAGGGCGGTACGACAGCGGCCGAGGCCTGCAAGGCCTATGACGAGGTGATTGCCGCGATCAAGGGCTGAGCACTTAATTGCAAATCAAAAGAGGGCGGCGCCGTCTGGCCGCCGCCTTTCTCACGCTAAAAGTCAGTTCGGAGTTACGGAGCCGACCTCGACTGCATCGATCCGCTTCAACTTCATGCCGATGACCGGTACCAGCTGCTGGTCGACGCGCACGGCAACGGTCACCGTCATCGAATTGTCGTCGGGGACAAGCGCCTGCATAACGCCGCGCAACTGATTGCGATTTATGGTGAAAACCACCTTGTGCGCATCGACGACATTGCCACCGATAATGTCGAGGCCGGACCCGGCGGCCCCGCCCATAAAGCTGCCCTTGTAGCCCTGCCGGCCCTTGTGTTCGATCGTTGCCGACATCTGCTGGGTGAACATGCCTACCCGGCAGCCGCCGTCGAGCGACATGCCAACCTTGCCGTCAGGCGTCGAGCCGATGAAGCTGCAGGTGAATTTCGTGCCCTTGTATTTGCCGGCAACGATTTCCCCTGGGCCGACCCATTTGCCTTCGACCGATCGAAAGAACTGCTTGTCCGGTTCCGCCGCCGAGGTCTTTCCGGCAATGCCGACGGTTGCGACAAGCGCGAGCGCCACGGGCAGCCCGCTGGACAGAATAACGCTTTTCATCGACGACACCCGGCAACAAAGAGACTGGTTTGGACGCTTCCGACCATGGACAAGATTGGTTAATGCTTTGTCACCCCAAGGCGATAGTCACGTTCCGGAAGCGGATGTTTCTTTTTCTTTCTTTGCTGCAAAGGAGGTCAGCGCGGAGAGGAAATCGCCCAATCCGGGCCGCCTGACAGCGTAAAAGGGCAGGGGCCTTGCGGTTTCCATCGCTGCAATGCCGATGCGCGCAGTCATCATGCCGTTGACGACGCCTTCGCCGAGCTTGGCCGAGAGCCTGGCGGCAAGGCCGTGGCCAACAATCTGCTGGACGAAACTGTCGCCGACGGCGATCGACCCGGTGACCGCGAGATGGGCGAGAACGCTGCGCGCCAGGCGAAAAAAGCCAAGCGTGCCGGGGCGACCGCCATAGAGCTCCGACAGGCGGCGAATCAGCCGGCCGGCTTCGAACACGACGTAAGCGACGTCGACCAGCGCGCGGGGGCTGACCGCGGTCACCAGGGAGACGCGCTTCGCCGCTTCGAGAATCATCACCCTGGCGCGGGCATCGAGCGGGCCGAGGATCTCGCTCTCGGCCAGCCGCACCAGATTGCCGCCGTCAATGATCTCGCCGCGCAATTCGGCCAGCGAGCGCCTGCCGGCCGCGGTTTCGGGCTTGGCCGCGACAAATGCCGACAACTCGTCGACCACGGCGCGGGCGGCCTTCGGATCGTCACGGGCAATCGCATCGAGCGCCCGCTTTTGCAACTTTTCGACCTCGGCAAGGCGGGCAATCGCCATGAACTCGCGCACGAGGATGATCAGAAGCGCCAGGATGGCGATCGCGGCCATACCGGCAGCCAGCCAGCCCAGCCACTCGGCGCGCTCGAACAGGTCGCGAATCAGCTGGTCGGTCCAGAGGCCGACGGCGAGCGAAACCAGAACGCCCAGCGCGCCAAAGAACAGGCTGCCAAGCAGCGAACGTTTTCGCGGCGCAATCGCCGGCGGCGGTTCGGCAGCGACGATGTCAGGCTCGTCGAAGACGTCGATCTCCGCCGGTGTGACCACGGCTAGATCCGCCTTCAGAGTACGCGGCTTTCGCGCCGGCGCGGCCTCGGACGCAGCATGGCGAGCCGTCGAATCTTCCTTTTGCTGGGGCTCCGGCTCGATGCGAAAGGCCGCCGGTCTGCGGGGCACACTCATGCGAGATGATCTCCGATCAGGAACTGCAGCGCGCGGTCGAGCCTGATATGCGGCAGCGACAGTGTCACGCCCTCGGCCGTGCGCTCGAGTTTCGGCGGGCGAAAGCGCACGAAGCGGATCGCGGGGTCGTCATTTTTCTGCCGGCGGGCCGATTCGGAAACGTCGAACACCGCATCAACTTTCTCCGGCAAATCTCCGGGAAATATGGCTGTTTCGGTCTTTCCGTCAAAGGTTTCGCCATTGATTTTTTCGCCACGCAATGGCGTGCCGATAATGACCGGCAAAGTCTCGCGGCCCTGCTTGACCGTGCCTTCACGGGTCGCGCGCATGGCCGCCAAGGCCACGACGTCGACGTCGGCGCCGGTGAAATTCGCTCGCGCCACGGCGCGGTCGGCTAGCCGCCGCACGATCGCCTGCAGCCGGTCGTGGCTTTCGTGGTGCAGATGGTCGGCCTTGGTCGCGGCCACCAATATGCGGTCGATGCGTCTTGAAAACAGGTCGGTCAGGAAGTTGCCCCGGCCGGGGCGGAAACAGGACAGGATTTCGGTGACCGCACGTTCCAGATCGGCCATCGCGCCGGGGCCGGCATTCAATGCCTGCAATGCGTCGATGAGCACGATCTGGCGGTCGAGACGCGTGATGTGTTCGCGAAAGAACGGTTTGACGACATGCGTCTTGTAAGCCTCGTAGCGCCGCTCCATCATCGCCTGCAGCGATCCCGAGCGGGCGCGCCGGCCGTCCAGATTCGGCAGCGGCGCGAAGGTGAGAGCGGGCGAGCCTTCAAGATCGCCGGGCATCAGGAAGCGGCCGGGCGGCAAGGTCGAAAGCGCCCGCTCGTCGAGCTTGCAGGCCTTGAGATAGGCGGCGAAGCTCTCGGCGAGACGGCGCGCCGTCATCTCGTCGGCCTCGGCGTTCGGGTCGACCGGATTGGAGAGCGCCCGCCATTCCCGCGAAAGATCGACACGCACCGGCAACACGGCCATCTCGAAGGCCTCACGCGAAAAATCGGCGTAGGACTTGCCGAGCAGCGGCAGGTCGAGCAGCCATTCGCCGGGATAGTCGACGATGTCGACCGACAATTTGCCGGCGGAAAACATGCGGGTCCAGCCAGAGGCCGATTCGTATTCGATGGTGAGCCTCAGTTCGGAAATCGCACGCGTCGAATCCGGCCAGACGCGGTCGTCGACAAGAGCCGCAATGTGATCCTCGTACTGGAAGCGTGGTACGGCGTCGTCCGGCTGCTCTTCGAGAAAGGCCCGGGCGACGCGCCCCGATTTTTGTGCCTCAAACAGCGGCAAGCGCCCGCCATGGACCAGATTGTGCACAAGGGCCGAGATGAACACCGTCTTGCCGGCGCGGGACAGCCCAGTCACGCCAAGACGCAGCGACGGAGCGAAAAGCCCGGCAGCGCGGCCTGACAACGTGTCCAAGGCAATCTTCGCCTCGTCGGTGAAAGTCGTCAGCGATGATGCCAAAATCTGTTCTCGCGGGCCGCTCAGGAACCGATATAGGCTTTGATGCGCGGCTTTGAAATGGCCTCAGATATCGGCAGGCGTCAGGAAGGCTTCGAGATAGCCGGCGCCCGGCGCAGACTCGGCAAGACTGCCGTTGAACCGGACCACCGCAAGTGCGGAGGCCGGGAAGCCGTGGTTCAGCATGGCCCGCGCGGTCTCCTCGCCGTCGCCTGAGAGCGCCATGGCGAGATCCTCAATCATCGGATTGTGGCCGATGACGAGCAGGGCATCCAGCCCGCCATTCTGCCGGATGGCGGCGAGGTACGCGGCGGCATCGTCGCTGTAGAGCGTGTCAAGGAACAGCACCCGGCCCGTGTCGGTGTGGCCAGCCAAGCTTTCCAGCGTCTGGCGGGCGCGCCTGGCGCTTGAGCAAAGGGTGAGGCCCGGTACGTATTTGCGGGAACGCATCAGCACGCCCATCGCTTCGGCGTCGGCGAAGCCGGATGCGTCGAGCGGGCGGTCGAAGTCAGCCACGCCAGGCAGCGCCCAGCCGGCCTTCGCATGCCTCAGCAGGTAAAGTCTGGTCACCGGATCCCCGTTGTGCCGGGCACCGAACCCGTCAACACGCCGCAGGATTTGCCATCAGAAGAGCTCCGTGCGCAATGGCAAGCGCCCCTCAAGCATAGCGAATCATGTACGGATTCGGTCGTATTCTTCGCAAAAGGGCATCGCAGATGCTGGTTTGTCCGGGACTAACAATTGCGTGAAACTGTCGTCGATTGATCTTGTGCAGTTTTCGGTCCGCGAATATATAGGCGCCAAATTTGGGGCTTGTTGGGTGAGTCGAATGAACGACATCGTTACCGCCGATTACGTACCCTCCGAAGACGAGCCGTTCATGAACGAGCGGCAGAAATCCTACTTTCGCATGAAGCTCGTCACCTGGAAGAACGACATCTTGCGCGAAGCGCGCGAAACTCTCGAAATCCTGCAGCAGGAAAACGCTAACCACCCCGACCTCGCCGATCGCGCCTCCTCGGAAACCGACCGCGCCATCGAACTTCGCGCCCGCGATCGCCAGCGAAAACTCATCTCGAAGATCGATTCCGCCCTCCAGCGCCTTGACGAAGGCACTTACGGTTATTGCGAGGAGACGGGCGAGCCGATCGCGCTGAAGCGGCTCGACGCGCGCCCGATCGCCACGTTGTCGATCGAGGCGCAGGAGCGCCATGAGCGGCGCGAGAAGGTCTACCGCGACGACTGAGTCGGCGGGAAAAGCAGCGGCATCGGTAAAGCGTTCAAAATGGCCGGTTTTCCGGCCATTTTCATTGGCCGTTCGCTATCGGCCTATCTTTTCTGATTGGACAACTCGCCGAGGAGCTTCGTCATCTCGTCGTCGAGAGAGGGCGATGCCTTCGCCACCGGCTTGCTCGGCGTTTGGCTGAAGCGTGGCTCGTCGAGGGAAACCTCCAGCTCCTTCATCAGCGCATCGTCGATCGACTCATGCTGTGCCGGCGGCTCGTATCTTGCCGGGGAGTCCTGTTTTGCCGGCGGCGGCGCATGTCGCGAGGCATTGGCGTTGACGGATCCATAACTTGGCAACGGTGTGACGTTCGATGCCGGTTTCGGCGCCGGTGCCGGCATTGTTGCTGTCTGGCGGGCTAGGACAGGGGTTGCGGCCACGCTTGCCGGCTGCGGCGGCGCTTGCCTCGCCGGCGCGGCTGTGGTCGAAGCCGACCTTGCTGCCGGCTGGTGGCTGTTGTCTCCGGTCAATGCCGGGCGCCGCAGCGCCGAGAGCCTGATGTCGCGCTCGACGACGACATCGGTCGGACCACCGATCAAGAGCAGGTGCTCGATGTCGTCGCGACGCACCAGCACTAGCCGCCGGTGACTGTCGACCGCTGTGGCATCCATGACAGCCAGCCGCGTCTTGCGGTTCCTGCCGCCGGCGACGAATGTTCCGAATGTCAGGCTGCGGACAAGCCTGATGATAAGAAGAATGATGAGCAGAAGGACAAGTACTGCAAACGTCCATAGGATTGCTGCGGCATAACCAGGACCCGCCACGCCATCCAGCCATTGCAGCATTGGTTCCCCCAAAATCAGCTTTCGAAGAGTGGCGACACTAGACTGTTGCGGCAGGCCACCGCAAGTTGCCTTTCACGCTTCGTGAACAGCTTGAAACGCCGGGAGCCGAACGGCGTCATTTTTAGCGGACATCTGCAGCCGGGCCTTTTCCCGACCCTGAGAATATGATTCAACCGACACCGGAATTCACGAGCAGGGGGCACATGGCCAAGGAAGCGCGCGGCGATTTCTATCCGGTACCTATCGTCGACCAGAACACGCGACCGGGTGCGGTCACCCGGCTGATCGTCTTCATCGTCGTCCTGACTGGGGCAGCGATCGTCTTCGGCCTTTTCCGTGAGCGACTTGGCGATCCATTCCTGCTCGGCATGCTTGGCGTGCTGGCGATGATCGGTGTCGGCTTTCTATTCGCCACTGCGATCGGCTTCGTGCATATCACGCCGCGCTCGACAAGCGACGAACTGTCGAAAGCTTTCGTCGATTCGATGTCGCAAGGTCTCCTGGTCACCGACACCAAAGGCCGTATCATCTACGCCAACCGGACTTATGCTGATATGACGGGTGCCGAGTCGGCCGCCGACCTCAAGACGGTCGAAGGTTTGCTTTCAGACGTTCCCGAGGCCTCGGTGACCATATACCGGCTGGCGTCAGGCCTGCGCGACGGCCAGCCCGGCGACGGCGAGTTTCGGCTCGCGCAGTCCATTCGGCTAGGCGCCGAACCGGGCGCGCGCTGGTACCGCGTCCGGGCCCGCGCCTTCAGCGTTCCCGGCCAGCGGCTGCCGATGCTTGCCTGGCAGCTTGCCGATATCTCGCGGGAACGGGCCGAGCAGGAGCGGTTCTTTCTCGACCTGCAAAAGGCCATCGATCACCTCGACCATGCGCCGGCCGGTTTCTTTTCCGCCGACCAGGAAGGCCGCGTCACCTATATCAACGCGACCCTCGCGGAGTGGCTGGGCATCGACCTGGCCAGCTTCACCCCCGGCGCCATCACGCTGCCGGAGATCGTCGCCGGCGACGGCATGGCGCTGGTCCGTTCGGTCAAGGCCGATGCGGGTACCACGCGCAATGCTGTTATCGATCTCGATCTGACGACGATGACCGGCGAGGCGCTGCCGGTGCGCTTCATGCATCGTGTCTCGGCCAGTCGAGAGGGCCTCAACGGCCCGACTCGCACCATCGTGCTCAACCGGACGCAAGGCGAGGACGCTTCGGCTGACCTCCGCGCCTCGGAAATACGCTTCACGCGGTTCTTCAACTCGACGCCGATGGCGATAGCCGGCGTCGACCACGCCGGCCGCATCCTGCGCACCAATGCGCCGTTTCTGTCGCTGTTTTCCTCGGTCGTCGACCGCGACGCGGTCGATCGGCGTGTGCGGCTGGATACGGTGATCCACGAGCGCGACCGGCCGGCTTTCGCCGCGGCGTTCGAAAAGGCACGCCAGCAACAGGCTGACATCGAGCCGATCGATACGGTGCTGCCCGGCAATGAGGAGCGCCACATACGCTTCTACGTCAACGCGGTCGCAGACGGTACCGGCGGCGAAGGCGCCGAGGAATCGGCCATCGTCTATGCCGTCGAGACCACCGAGCAAAAAGCCCTCGAGGGCCAGATGGCGCAGAGCCAGAAGATGCAGGCGGTCGGCCAGCTCGCCGGCGGCATCGCGCATGATTTCAACAATGTGCTGACCGCCATCATCATGGCCTCGGACCTGCTGTTGACCAACCACCGGCCGTCCGATCCGTCGTTCCCGGACATCATGAACATCAAGCAGAATGCCAACCGGGCGGCCTCGTTGGTGCGGCAGTTGCTGGCCTTCTCGCGCAAGCAGACCCTGCGGCCGGAGGTGCTCAACCTGACCGACGTGCTCGCCGATCTCAGGATGCTGCTTGCCCGGCTGGTCGGCAACGACATCAAGCTCAAGATCGACCATGGCCGCGACCTGTGGCCGGTCAGGGTCGATATCGGGCAGTTCGAGCAAGTGGTGGTCAATCTGGCGGTCAATGCGCGCGATGCGATGCCGGCCGGCGGCGACCTCACCGTACGCACCCGCAACGTCAGCGCCGGAGAGTGCAAGACCTTTTCCTACCGCGAACTTACTCCGGCCGACTATGTGCTGGTCGAGGTCGAGGACAGCGGCAGCGGCATCGCGCCTGATGTGCTGAAAAAGATCTTCGAGCCCTTCTTCACGACAAAGGAGGTTGGCAAGGGAACTGGCCTCGGCCTGTCCATGGTCTATGGCATCATCAAGCAGACAGGCGGCTTCATCTTCTGCGATTCCGAAGTCGGCAAGGGATCCGTGTTCCGCATCTTCCTGCCGCGGCACATTGCGGAGGCAAGGAAGGCGGGCGAGGCTGGAGAAGTGCCGGCCGCCCCTGCCAAGATCGCCGACTCAGCCAAGGATCTGTCGGGCTCGGCCACGGTGCTGCTGGTCGAGGACGAGGACGCCGTGCGCATGGGCGGCATGCGGGCGCTGAAGTCGCGCGGCTACACCGTCCACGAGGCGTCCTCGGGCGTCGAGGCGCTTGAAGTCTACGAAGCGCTCGGCGGCAAGGTCGACATCGTGGTGTCGGACGTGGTGATGCCGGAAATGGACGGTCCGACGCTGCTTGGCGAATTGCGCAAACGGCAGCCCGACATCAAGTTCATCTTCGTGTCCGGCTATGCCGAAGACGCGTTCGCCAAGAACTTGCCGGCCGACGCGCATTTCGGCTTCCTGCCGAAGCCGTTTTCGCTCAAGCAATTGGCCACGATCGTAAAGGACATGCTGGAATCCTGACCCTTCCAATGCTCCGCTTGCGCAATGTCGTGAGACTGCCATGATTGCAGGCGAAACGGGCGACGGGTTTTGGAAAGCATGCCGTGACGCCGCACAACGAGGCAAGCAAGGGCGACTACGCAAGCGCGGTGCTGCTGCCGGGCGATCCGCAGCGCGCTGAATGGATGGCGCAGACTTTTCTGGAAGCGCCGCGCTGCGTCAACCGCCGCCGCGGCGCGCTCGGCTTTACCGGGTTGTTTCGCGGCAAGCCTGTCAGCATCCAATCCACCGGCATCGGCGTCGCTTCGTTCCTGGTCTATGTGCATGAGCTGCTGGACTTCTATGGTGCGAAAACGTTGATCCGCACTGGTACCTGCGGTGGCCTGACCACCGAGATCGCGCTGCGCGGCCTGGTGATCGCGCAATCGGTGCGCGGCGAAAATGCGGAGAGCGGCCAGGTTTTTGGGCTCTATCGTGCCGATGCCGGCCCCGATCCGGCATTGTTGGCCCAGGCGTTGGCCCGGGCTGCGGAACTCGGCATCGACCATCGGGCCGGGCTGACCATCTGCAGCGATATTTTCTATCATCCGCTGGGGCGCGAACGCTTTGCCGAAGCACAGGCACAGGGCGCGCTCGCCGTGGATATGGAAACCAGCGCACTTTACCGCATTGCGGCCGATTTCGGCGCCCGGTCGCTGTCGATCCTGACCGTCGTCGACAATGTGGTAACCGGCGAGCAGACCGACTATTCCGAACGCCAGGGCCTTTTCACCGATATGACCCGGCTGGCGCTCGACCTGGCGGCGGAGAGCTAGGCGGCTTTCTACTTCGGAGTACGGAACCTCGCCAGGTTCCGCGCTTTTTTCAACGCTTTGTGCAGGTCGAGGCGGTAAAGGCGCCGTCTGGCTGCTTCATGATGATGTCGAAGGACGGGGTGGTTCCGCTTTCCAGCGTCGCCTGCGTAAGCGAGATCGAGTTGCCGCCACTGGTGTAGCCGCCCAGCGGACCCAGCCAGGTGATCACGCCGTCTGCATCCATCTGGTAATTGTAGCTCTGCGGCGCGATGCCGAAGCTCACCGGACCGCTATAGACGTTTCCCTTGATGGTGATGTCGCCGAGGCTGAGGAACATGCCGAGCAGGTAGACTTCGCAATGATAGGAGCCGTCCGGCAGCTTGCCGTCGCTGAAGCCGGCGCGCGCTACGGTCGTCGTCGCCAGCAGAAGCATGGCGGTGAAAATGCAAGAAGCTCTGAAGGCCATAGAGTCCCCCGTTAAGGGTTCGAACTTGCCTCATTTCGCTCCGGCGCTGCAATCCTCGCCAGCGCTCATATGATGCTGCTCAAAATTAGGGCATTGGCCTATATGTGAGTAAAACTTAGGCTGATATGGGTGATCCTTTCTCGTTTCGAACATGGCAGGCGAGGTTCATCTCCTGCGGCTAATACATTAACCGACTGACAGAGCTGGGAAATCTCAAATCCTCCGACCTTGCTCCCGTGATTGGCACAGCCGTTGCATGGTCTGTTCCGATGCAGTTAACCAGCTTGGGAGTTAAAAAGTATGAGGGGTAGTTTCTCGACATTAGCAAAAATGTTTTCGGCCGGCGTGGTCACCGCCGGCCTGCTGACGAGCGTTCCCGCCAAGGCGGCCGACGACACCATCAAGGTCGGCATCCTCCATTCGCTGTCGGGAACCATGGCGATCTCTGAGACGACGTTGAAGGACGCCATGCTGATGCTCATCGAAGAGCAGAATGCCAAGGGTGGCCTGCTCGGCAAGAAGCTCGAGGCGGTGGTCGTCGATCCGGCTTCGAACTGGCCGCTGTTCGCCGAAAAGGCGCGCGAGCTGATCTCGAAGGACAAGGTCGCGGCGGTGTTCGGCTGCTGGACCTCGGTGTCGCGCAAGTCGGTACTGCCGGTGTTCAGCGAACTCGACAACATCCTGTTCTACCCGGTCCAGTATGAGGGCGAGGAAAGCGAGCGCAACGTGTTCTACACCGGCGCGGCGCCGAACCAGCAGGCCATTCCGGCAGTCGATTATCTGATGAGCGAGGACGGCGGTTCGGTGAAGCGCTGGGTGCTTGAAGGCACCGACTACGTCTACCCGCGCACCACCAACAAGATCCTCGAGGCCTATCTGAAGGCGAAGGGCGTTGCTGCCGAAGACATCATGGTCAACTACACGCCGTTCGGTTTCTCCGACTGGCAGACCGAAGTCTCGGCGATCAAGAAGTTCGGCTCGGCCGGCAAGAAGACCGCCGTCGTCTCGACCGTCAACGGCGACGCCAACGTGCCGTTCTACAAGGAGCTCGGTAACCAGGGCATCAAGGCCGAGGACATCCCGGTCATGGCCTTCTCTGTCGGTGAGGAAGAGCTTGCCGGTCTCGACACCGCGCCGCTGGTCGGCCATCTCGCCGCCTGGAACTATTTCGAAAGCGTCGATACGCCCGAGAACGAGAAGTTCATCGCCGACTGGCACAAGTTCATCAAGAACGACAAGCGCACCACCAACGATCCGATGGAAGCCCACTATATCGGCTTCAACATGTGGGTGAAGGCGGTCGAGAAGGCCGGCACCACCGATCCGGACAAGGTCATCGACGCCATGGTTGGCGTCTCGGTGCCGAACCTGACCGGCGGTTATTCGACCATGATGCCGAACCATCATATCACCAAGCCGGTGCTGATCGGCGAGATCCAGGCCGACGGCCAGTTCGAGACCGTGTCGCAGACGCCGGGCCTGGTGATGGGCGACGAGTGGTCCGACTACCTGCCTGACTCCAAGGACCTGATCTCCGATTGGCGCGCGCCTCTGTCCTGCGGCAACTTCAACGTTGCCACCGGCAAATGCGGCGGCAAGGGAACCAACTGATCCTCCCGGTCTGTCCTCCCAGACCCGCAAGCCCTCCGGGCAGGCTCCTCCTCCAGCCTGCCCGGAGGCGACATTCAACCTTCAACAGCCACCAGAAACCAATGATCCTGATCCGCGCGATTGGCCTGATGCTGCTGCTCCTCCTGGGGACGCTGCTGCCGTCGAACGCCAGCGAAGCAGATCTGCGCGCCGTCATCGCCAAATTCGCCACCGCCGCCAATTTTCCGGCGATAGAAGCCGTCGTGCGCGAGCTTGCGGCATCCGGCGATCCAGCCGTCGAACGGCCGCTTGCCGCGCTTGCGGAGGGCAGCCTTTACGTCCGCAAGGCCGATTCACTGGTCTTTGTCGGCAAGGAGAGCGGCGGCGGCATCGAGCTGCTCGATGCGCTCACCGGCGAAAGATCGGGCGAAGTTGCCAAGGCCGACATCACCAAGATCAAGGTCAACAATACGCTGCGCCGCGTCATTCGCGATGCATTGGGCACGCTGACACTTGGCTCCAAGGACCCGGCCGTGCGCATTGCCGCCGCCGACACCATGTTCAAGACGCCGGACGCGGCGAACATCGAGCCGCTCGACACTGCGATCGCCAATGAGGGCGTGGCAAGCGTCAAGGCGCTGCTCGAACAGGCACGCGCCGCGTCGGTTCTCGTTTCAGACAGGCCGGAGGCCGACAAATTGGCGGCGATCGCGCTGATCGGTGCGCGCGGCGACCGCGATGCGGTGTCGCTGCTCACGTCGGTGGAGGCCAATTCCGAAGGTGCGGTGAAGGACGCGGCGACGGCGGCGATATCCAACATCAATTCGACGCTGGCGCTTTGGGATGCCGGCCAGAATATCTGGTACGGCATATCGCTCGGATCGGTGCTGCTGCTGGCGGCGATTGGCCTGGCCATCACCTTCGGCGTCATGGGCGTCATCAACATGGCGCATGGCGAGATGGTCATGCTCGGCGCCTACACGACCTTCGTCGTGCAGGAGGTGATCCGCAATTCCTTTCCCGGCCTGTTCGATTGGTCGCTGGTTATCGCCTTGCCGCTGGCCTTCCTGGTGGCGGCGCTCGTCGGCCTTGTCATCGAGCGCGGGCTGATCCGCTTCCTCTACGGCCGGCCGCTGGAGACGCTGCTGGCGACATGGGGGGTCTCGCTGATCCTGCAGCAGGCCGTACGCACCATCTTCGGGCCGACCAACCAGGAGGTCGGCAACCCGTCATGGATGTCCGGCTCGTTCAATATCGGCCAGCTTGCCGTGACCTGGAACCGGCTCTGGATCCTGGTATTCGCGCTCGGGGTGTTCGCGGTGCTGCTCTACGTGATGAAACGTACGCCTTGGGGGCTGCAGATGCGTGCCGTCACCGCCAATCGCCGCATGGCCGCCTCGATGGGCATCAGGACGCCATGGGTCGACGCCCTGACGTTTGCACTCGGCTCCGGCATTGCCGGCATAGCCGGTGTCGCGCTCAGCCAGATCGACAACGTCTCGCCCAATCTCGGTCGTGGCTACATCATCGACAGCTTCATGGTCGTCGTCTTCGGCGGTGTCGGCAATCTCTGGGGCACGCTGGTCGGCGCTTTCTCGCTCGGCATAGTCAACAAGTTCCTCGAACCTTACGCTGGAGCGGTGCTCGGCAAGATCGTCGTCCTGGTGCTGATCATCCTGTTCATCCAGAAACGCCCGCGCGGGCTGTTCGCGCTCAAGGGCAGGTCGGTGGAAGCATGATCACGGGACGCTTCTTTGCTGCCGGCGCCGACCGCCGCGTCGCCATCACCATCTTCATCCTGCTGGCGGTTGCCATCGTCGTGCCGCTGCTCAATCTTGCGGTCTCGCCGACAAGTGCGTTTTACGTGCCGTCCTATATCGTCGCGCTCACCGGCAAATACCTGTGCTACGCACTGCTCGCCTTGGCGCTCGATCTCGTCTGGGGCTATTGCGGCATCCTCTCGCTCGGCCATGGCGCTTTCTTCGCGCTCGGCGGCTATGCGATGGGCATGTATCTGATGCGCCAGATCGGCTCGCGCGGCGTCTACGGCAATCCGCTGCTGCCGGATTTCATGGTATTCCTTAACTACAAGGCATTGCCGTGGTTCTGGTATGGTTTCGACCATTTCTGGTTCGCGGCGGTCATGGTGCTTGCGGTACCCGGCCTGCTCGCCTTCGTCTTCGGCTGGTTCGCCTTCCGCAGCCGCGTCACCGGTGTCTATCTGTCGATCATCACCCAGGCGATGACCTATGCGCTGCTGCTTGCGTTTTTCCGCAACGACATGGGTTTCGGCGGCAATAACGGCCTGACTGATTTCAAGGACATTTTAGGCTTCAACGTGCAGGCCGACATGACACGCTCGGCGCTGTTCGCGGCCAGCGCCGTCATGCTGGCGTTTGCCGTCTTCGTCACCTGGGCAATCGTCGGTTCCAAATACGGCAAGCTTTTGATGGCAGTGCGCGATGCCGAGAGCCGCACACGCTTCCTCGGCTGGCGGGCGGAGAACGTCAAACTGTTCGCCTTCACCGTGTCGGCGGTGATGGCCGGCATCGCCGGTGCGCTTTACGTGCCGCAGGTCGGTATCATCAACCCCGGCGAATTCGAGCCGTCCAATTCGATCGAGGTGGTGGTGTGGGCGGCCGTCGGCGGGCGCGGCACCATCGTCGGGCCGATCATCGGCGCGCTTCTGGTCAATGCCGGTAAATCTTGGTTCACCGGCGTGCTGCCGGAATTCTGGCTGTTTGCGCTGGGCGGACTGTTTGTCGCCGTCACGCTGTTCCTGCCCAAGGGCATCATCGGCATGTGGGATTCCTGGCGCGGCAACGCAAAGGCGATGCGGGCAGCCTCGGCCGCCGAGGAAGCCGGCATCGATCCCGACGCGCCGGTGCCGCCGAAAATCGATCGCTCGGCGGCGAGAAGGCCGGGCGACTGGTCGGCCTCCGGCGCCGAACCGCAGCCAGCGGAGTGATGGCCTGATGTCGAAGAGCAACACCATCCTCTATCTCGACGGCGTGTCGGTTTCCTTCGATGGTTTTCGCGCCATCAACAACCTGTCGCTGGTGCTCGATAAGGGTGAGATGCGGGCGATCATCGGCCCCAACGGCGCCGGCAAGACGACGATGATGGACATCGTCACCGGCAAGACGCGGCCCGACGCGGGCGAGGTCTTCTTTGACGGCGAGGTCGACCTGACCAAACACGACGAGGCCGAAATCGCCATGATGGGCATCGGCCGTAAATTCCAGAAGCCGACCGTCTTCGAAAGCCACACGATCGAGGACAATCTGATGCTGGCGCTGAAAGGCCCGCGCTCGATCTTCCCGGCACTGTTCCATCGTCGCTCGGCCGCGGACGTGCGGCAGATCGACGACATTCTCGGCATCATCCGGCTCGGCGACAAGCGTGACGAGCTCGCCGCCAATTTGAGCCATGGCCAAAAGCAATGGCTCGAGATCGGCATGCTTCTGGCGCAGGATCCGAAGCTTCTGCTGGTCGACGAACCGGTCGCCGGCATGACCGACGCCGAGACCGAAGAGACCGCGCGGCTGCTTAGGGATATCGCGCGCGACCATTCGGTCATCGTCGTCGAGCACGACATGCATTTCGTGCGCGAGCTCGGCGTCAAGGTCACCTGCCTGCACGAAGGCTCGGTCCTTTCCGAAGGTTCGCTCGATTTCGTTTCGGCCGACGAGCGCGTCGTCGAAGTCTACCTGGGGAGATGAACATGGTCTGGCGCGTTCCGTTCCATCATTTCGACCTTTCGTTCTTCAGGCGTTGGAGAAAGCACTGACCATGCTCGAAGTCTCCAATGCCACGTTGCATTACGGCGCTGCCCAGGCGCTGCGCGGTGTCTCGCTGACAGCCGGCGCCGGCAAGATCACCTGCGTGCTCGGCCGCAACGGCGTCGGCAAGACCAGTTTGATGAGATCGATCGTCGGCCATCATCGGCTGACGAGCGGAAGTGTTGCCTTCGAGGGGAAGGCGCTCGACCGGAGCGCGGCGTATGATCGCGCCCGGTCGGGCATCGCATTCGTGCCGCAGGGCAGGGAGATATTTCCGCTGCTTACGGTGCGGGAAAACCTCGAATCGGGTTTTGCGCCGCTGAAGCGCTCCGATCGCAACATTCCCGGTCACGTCTTCGAGTTGTTTCCGGTGCTGAAGCAGATGCTCGCGCGCCGCGGCGGCGATCTGTCCGGCGGCCAGCAACAGCAGCTTGCCATCGGCAGGGCGCTGGTGATGCGGCCGAAACTGCTGGTGCTCGACGAACCGACGGAAGGCATCCAGCCGTCGATCATCAAGGATATCGGCCGCGCCATCCGCTATCTGCGCGACCAGGCAGGCATTGCCGTGCTTTTGGTCGAACAATATCTCGATTTCTGCCGGGAATTGGCCGACGAGGTCAATATCATGGACCGCGGCCAGATCGTCCATACCGGCCCCGCCGAGGATCTCGACCGGGCGGACGTGCGGAAGTTCCTGACCGTCTGAATTCTTATTGATTCTATTACTTTGCAACTCTGGCGCGCCGAAGATTGCGTGTTAGATTTTGCTTGGCCTTGGTGAGTCGGCCGCTTTCCGTACCAGTTTCAAATTGGCAGATCAGGGGAAGGCGCGGGCCGCGTCGGCATGCTTGCGCGCAAGCCGCTCCCTTCCAGCGATCTGTTGTCGTCCAACATTTCGGGTGCTTGGGAGCTAGAGCCAGTCGATGGAGCGCTATGTCGAGGACTACCAGAAACGACGACTCACGGAGCGCGTCGACATCCTAACAGCCATCAACATTCTGAAATCGCAGGGGTATGACCACGACGAACTCATCGCGGAGATCACAAAGGTCTTCTATGTCGATCTCGATGCTTTCAACGAGATCGTCAGGGTTGATCGGCGTTCGGACGAGCGCGCCGCATAGCCGGTAGTTGAGGACCCGGCCAGGCAGACCACCGACAGCGGGGGCGTCAGCCTGCGACCCGCTTCATCAGCGCGATGGCGCCGAATGGAGCGCGGACCTTGCCCTCGGTGATGAAGTAGACGAACACGTCACGTGGCTTGACCGGCGCCTCGGTTGAAGGATCGGCCCGCGGCAGGTCGGCCGGCACCTTGCCTTCCGCCCAGGTTTTTGCGCGCGCCGCCCATTCGTCGAGCGCCTTTGGCGTGTAGCAATCGGGATTGTGGTCGCTGCCGGTCTGCAGCCGCGCATAGATGAAATCGCCGGTGACGTCGGCAATCCCCGGATATTTGGCGTGGTCGGCATAGACGATGGCGGCCTTGTGCTTTCGCGCCAAGGCGGCGAACTCCGGCGCGACGAAGCTGTCGTTGCGCACCTCGACCGCGTGGCGCAGCGCAACGCCGTCCTGCTTTTCCGGCAACAGCTTGAGGAAGGCCTCGAAGTCGTCCGGGTCGAATTTCTTGGTCGGCGCGAACTGCCACAGGATCGGCCCAAGCTTGTCGCCAAGTGCCGCGACGCCCGACCCGAGGAAGCGCATGATCGATTCGCCGGCCTCGCCGAGCACGCGGCGGTTGGTGACGAAGCGGTTGCCCTTCAGCGAATAGACGAAACCATCCGGCGCCTCGTTCGCCCATTTGACGAAGGTCGGTTCCTTGAAGCTCGAATAATAGGTGCCGTTGACCTCGATAGTCGGCACCTGCCGGCTGGCATGATTCAGCTGCTTGGCCTTCGACAACTTGTCCGGGTAGAAGGACGTGTCCCACGGCTCGAAGGTCCAGCCGCCCATGCCGGCGCGGATTGTTCCTGATTGAGTCATGGTAGTCCTCCCGGTTTGCAGAAAAGGATCACGCGATGGCGGTCGTCTCGACGGCTTTCGCCATGTCGACGACCGTCCATCCTGGCCGATATGGATTGGGCCGGCGACCCGTTTCGCGAAAGCCGTAGGCCTTATACAACGAAACGTTCCGTTCCATTCTGGAATTGGTGTAGAGTCGGATTTCAGGCAAGCTCCACAGGCGCGTCTGTTGCTCGGCCCAGTCGAGCAGCCCGATGCCGAAACCCTTGCCCTGAAAGGCGGGCGCAACGGCGACGCTGAAGATCATTGTATGGTCCGCATGTCGTTCGAGAACGATCAGGCCAGCCGTCTGTCCATCTTGCTCCGAAAGCCAGACTTCGCCGCGGTGGATGCGCGGCGCATAGTCCTCGGTGACGGGGATCGGCGGCGCTCCGAACAGGGCAGTGTAGGGCGCGTATGCGTCGGTGGTGAGCGAGATCACCGTGGGGAGATCACCGGGACGAGCGGCTCTCATGATCAAAACTGGCCCGCGCCGGCAGCGGCCGCAATCACCTTGTCCATGCCGGCCGCGATCGCAGCGACGGCATTGCGACTGGCGTCGCCCAAGTCGTGGCGATCAGCCATCCAGTGCGCGTCATTGTAGGAGAGCCAGACCTTGCCTTGTTCGTCCTCCCAGGCCAGTGCCTTGACCGGCAGATCGATGCCGGCAAGCTGCCGGTCCTGCACCAGTGGCGTACCACCTTTCGGATTGCCGAAAATCAGGAGTTCGGTTGGACGCAGTGATGCTTCGACACTGCGCGCACCGGCGGCGTGATCGATGCGGGCGAAGACCAGCAATCCTGCACGTTCCACAGTCTCGACCAGGCGATCGATCGTTTCGGTCACGCCGAAGCGGCTTTGGACCGTGATGAGACCGTTCTTTGCCATCACTCCGCCGCTTCGCGCTTGCCTCCGGGGCGCCGCTCGAGCAATTCCCTCAGGAACTGCCCGGTATAGCTGCGTTTTTCGCGAACGATGTCCTCAGGCGTGCCAGACGCCACTAACTCGCCGCCGCCGTCACCACCTTCGGGGCCAAGATCGAGCACCCAGTCAGCGGTCTTGATCACCTCTAAATTGTGCTCGATGACGACGACCGTGTTGCCCTGGTCGACCAGCTCGTGCAGCACTTCAAGCAGCTTGGCGACGTCGTGGAAATGCAGGCCGGTGGTCGGCTCATCGAGAATGTAGAGCGTCTTGCCGGTCGCCTTGCGCGACAGTTCCTTGGCAAGCTTGATGCGCTGCGCCTCGCCGCCCGACAAAGTCGTCGCCTGCTGGCCAACATGGATGTAGCCGAGGCCGACCCGTTTCAGCGTCTCCAGCTTGTCGCGCACGCCGGGCACGGCGGCGAAGAAATCGACGCCTTCTTCGACCGTCATGTCGAGCACGTCGGCGATGGACTTGCCCTTGAACAGCACGTCCAGCGTCTCGCGGTTATAGCGCTTGCCGTGGCAGACATCGCAGGTGACATAGACGTCGGGCAGGAAATGCATCTCGATCTTGATGACGCCGTCGCCCTGGCAGGCCTCGCAGCGGCCGCCCTTGACGTTGAACGAGAAGCGGCCCGGCTGGTAGCCGCGCGCCTTGGCCTCCGGCAAGCCAGCGAACCAGTCCCGGATCGGCGTGAAGGCGCCGGTATAGGTGGCGGGGTTGGAGCGCGGGGTGCGCCCGATCGGCGACTGGTCGATGTCGATGACCTTGTCGAGGAATTCCAACCCCTCGATCCGGTCGTGATCGGCCGGATGTTCACGCGAGCCCATGATGCGGCGCGACGCCGCCTTGAACAGGGTCTCAATCAGGAAGGTCGACTTGCCGCCGCCGGACACGCCGGTGACGGCGGTAAACGTGCCGAGCGGGATTTCGGCGGTGACGTTCTTTAGATTGTTGCCGCGCGCGCCGACGACCTTCAGCCGGCGGTTCTTCTTGGCATCGCGCCGAACGGCTGGCGTCGCCACTTCGAGCTCGCCCGACAGATATTTACCGGTGATCGAAGCGGGCGTCGCCATGATCTGCTGCGGCGTGCCCTGGGCGATGATGTGGCCGCCATGAATGCCGGCGGCCGGGCCGATATCGACAACGTAATCGGCATGCAGGATGGCGTCCTCGTCGTGCTCGACGACGATGACCGTGTTGCCGATGTCGCGCAGATGCTTCAGCGTGTCGAGCAGGCGGGCGTTGTCGCGCTGGTGCAGACCGATCGACGGCTCGTCCAGCACGTAAAGCACGCCGGTCAGGCCGGAGCCGATCTGCGAGGCGAGCCTGATGCGCTGGCTCTCGCCGCCCGACAGCGTGCCGGAGTTGCGCGACAGCGTCAGGTAGTCGAGCCCGACATCGTTGAGGAAGCGCAGCCGCTCGCGGATTTCCTTGAGCACGCGCACCGCGATCTCGTTCTGCTTGTCATTGAGCGAAGCAGGCAGGTCGGTGAACCACTGGTCGGCCTTGCGAATCGACAGCTCGGTGACCTCGCCAATGTGCTTGCCGGCGATCTTGACCGCGAGCGCCTCGGGCTTCAGCCGATAGCCGCGGCAGGCCGGGCAGGGCGTGGCCGACATGAAGCGCTCGATCTCCTCGCGCATCCAAGCGGATTCGGTTTCCTTCCAGCGGCGCTCGAGATTGGGGATGACGCCCTCGAAGGTTTTCGTCGTCTTGTAGGAGCGCAGGCCGTCATCGTAGTGGAAGGTGATTTCGCGCTCGCCGGTGCCGTGCAGGACGGCTTGCCTTGCCTCCTCGCTCAAATCCTTGAACTTGTCGCCGAGCTTGAAGCCATAGGCAACGCCCAGCGCTTCCAGCGTTTGCGCATAATAGGGCGAGGTCGACTTCGCCCACGGGCTGACGGCGCCAGCGCGCAGCGAAACATTCTCGTCGGGCACGACCAGGCTGGCATCGATGGCGCGCTGGCTGCCGAGCCCGTCGCAGGTTGGGCAGGCGCCGAACGGATTGTTGAAGGAGAACAGCCTAGGCTCGATCTCGGGAATGGTGAAACCGGACACCGGGCAGGCGAACTTTTCCGAGAACAGCATGCGTTCATGCGTCTCGTTCTTCGACTTGTTGACCGAATCCTCGCCGGTCTGGCTGGCGTCGAGCGGCTTGTCGGCAAATTCCGCTACCGCCAGTCCGTCGGCCAGCTTCAGCGCGGTCTCGATGGAATCGGCGAGCCGCGTCGCCAGATCGCCGCGCACGACGATGCGGTCGACGACAACGTCGATGTCATGCTTGTACTTCTTGTCCAGCGCCGGCACGTCGGCGATCTCGTAGAAGACGCCATCGACCTTGACGCGCTGAAAACCTTTCTTCTGCAGCTCCAGCAGTTCCTTGCGGTACTCGCCTTTGCGGCCGCGCACCATCGGCGCCAGGATGAACAGCCGGGTGCCTTCCTCGACTGCAAGCACCCGGTCGACCATCTGCGAAACCGTCTGGCTCTCGATCGGCAGGCCAGTGGCCGGTGAATAGGGTACACCGACGCGGGCGAACAAAAGCCGCATATAATCGTAGATCTCGGTGACGGTGCCGACCGTCGAGCGTGGGTTCTTCGAGGTGGTCTTCTGCTCGATGGAGATGGCTGGCGACAGGCCGTCGATCTGGTCGACGTCCGGCTTCTGCATCATTTCGAGGAATTGCCGCGCATAGGCCGAAAGGCTCTCGACATAGCGGCGCTGGCCCTCGGCGTAGATGGTGTCGAAGGCAAGCGACGACTTGCCCGACCCCGACAGGCCGGTCATGACGATCAGGCTGTCACGCGGCAGGTCGAGATCGACATTCTTCAGATTGTGTTCGCGTGCCCCGCGAATGGAGAGATATTTATGGTCGGCCATCGCCGGTCGCCGCCTCAGAATCTGGAATTCGTGGGATGGGCGGGTTTTCCCGACCATCCCCTATGTAGGTAATTTCGCCGCCTTTTCGAGAGACGCCACAACTCTCGACCAAAGCGTTTAACCGCCTTTCGCGCGAACGGGCAAGCGGAAAGAACAAAGGCCGAACACGCTCCTGACAAAAGCTGCCCGTACAGCCGGCTTCACAAAGCGTCTCGCGATCACATTTTTCGGTAATCGGCTATTCAAGGTTGACGTCCATGCGTCACGGGGGCAGACTCCAAACGTCAACGAAGCTGGCCGTCTTTCGATGGCCTCGCGGCCTGGGGCTAGCCTGCGAGACGCCGCGGGTTATGCGATGAGCGCTTCGACGACGACAGTCGCAACGAACAGAAGGAGAGCAGAGGCATGACTCCACCGGAAGTTCCTTGAGGCTCCACGTGTCGCTGGAGCCGCGGCAGGTATAAGTAGCCAGGTCAGGCGTTTAGCGCTACCTGCCAACGTTGATCTGCCGATCCCCACAACAATCAGAGACTGCTAGTCGGATCGTCGGCTGAACGCCGCGAAGCATCCGAAATAAAAAGCCGGCAGTACACTCCCGGCAATTTGGATTTTAGATCCAAGAAGCCCCGTCAGTTGCAAAAGCAATGGCGGGGCTGTTCGTTTGAAGCGCAATATTTGTGGTTCACACCAGGCGAACTTAGCGGCTGGAGGGCCTGATCCCGCCGGTAGCGACATCGATGGTGATGCTGCCGGAAATCCGAACATCGGTATCGCCGATCTTGAACGTGCCGTTGCCGCTGCTTGGAACCGCGTCGTCGGGCTCGGGCTGCGGAGTTGGCTCGGCGATGCGATAGTCACTCGTCACACCGGGCAGGGCGCCCTTTTGCGAAGACGTCGAATTATCTTGGGCAAGTGCCATGCCCACCAGCATGTTCGTGCCCACAATGGCGGCAATGGCAAGGCATAGGCTGGATGAACGAATGGCGGTCATCACCTGACTATAGTGCGGCGATAGCGCCGAAGCCAGACCGGCGGCGCTGAGAGTTGCCGGCCCTCATATCGCTCAGTTCCGTTCGAAGGTGCTTCACGCGGCCTGCTTGCGAGTGTCGAAAACATGGTCGACGAGGCCCCAATCCTTGGCCTCCTGTGCGGTCATGAAAAAGTCGCGGTCGAGCGTGCGTTCCACTTCTTCGTAGGTGCGGCCGCAATGGTGGGCGTAAAGATCGGTCATGCGCCACTTGGTGCGAAGGATGCCCTCGGCATGGCGCTGGATGTCGGAGGCTTGGCCCTGGAAACCGCCGAGAGGCTGATGCAGCACGATGCTGGTGTTGGGTAGCGCGATACGCCGCCCTGGCGTGCCGGCCATCAAAAGGAACGAGGCCATCGAGGCGGCGAAACCCATACAAACGGTGGAGACCGGGCAACTGATATACTGCATCGTATCATAGATGGCGAAACCGCTGGTCACCACGCCGCCCGGCGAGTTGATGTAGAGCGAGACCTCCTTGTCGGGATTGTCGGATTCCAGCGACAGAAGCTGGGCGCAGACCAGCGCCGAGGTGCCGTCATCGATCGGCCCGTTGATGAAGACGATGCGCTCGCGCAGCAGCCGCGAAAATATGTCGAAGGCGCGTTCACCGCGGCTCGACTGATCGATCACCATCGGCACCAGATTGGCAAGGCCGCTCATCGTTTGTCTCCGTTGACTGTTGTCGTTCAGGCCGCGCGCAGGAAGAGGCGCGGGGTGTTTGCGGCGATCTGCTTGTGCCTGGGAGTGTGCGCTTCAAAGGAAAGCCGGCAACCGGCGCCTGCCATCGCGATCTCCGGCATCGCTGCCCCAGCAAAACCATCATGGACGATGCGCAGATGCGTGCCGCCGGAAACGGTGCGGTCAAGCGTAAAGGTGACGATGCTGTCCACTGGGCTGTCGTTCATTGGGCGGTCCACGGGGCTGCCGGGCGGCACCTGCGTACCGCCGGGCGCCGGCCGCTCCCGCCAGGAATAGCGCAGCAGCCGTCCGGGATCGGCGTCGAGGATTTCGCACTCGATCGGCGCATTCGGCGCTCTAAAGGCAAAGCGGTTGCCGATTTCGGGCTTGATGTCGTTTGGCATCATCCAGGCCGCGAGCAGGTCCGGCACCGTAAGCGCCCGCCACACCTTTTCCGGCGGCTCGGGCAGCTCGCACTCGAACTCGATCTTGTCTGCCGCCATTTCCGCGCGTTCTTTGCCTCGGCTGGTCATTGGTCCATGTCCTTCAAAACCGTCTTGAGCCTTTCGATGCGCTCTGGCCAGAACGCGCGGTAGCGTTCGATCCAGCCGAGCAGTGGCGCAAGCCCCTTCGGATCGGCGCGGTAATAGGCGTTGCGACCGGCCCGGCGCTCGACCACGAGGCCGGCGCCGCGCAGCACTGCGAGATGTTGCGATACCGCCGGCTGCGATACCGGCATGCCAGTGCGCAGTTCAGACACCGTCATCTCGCCGTCGGCGAGCCGCTCATAGACGGCGCGACGCGTTGGATCGGCCAGTGCCCGAAAAATCTCTGCTTCGATCATGCCGAAAGCATAAGTCAATACTTATCGGTTTGGCAAGCCGTGTTTTTTTAAGACAGGAGGTGTTTTTTAAGACAGGCGAGGTTTTACAAACTCGCTGAAAGCCAGCGTCTCACCATGTCGGGGGATCCGTTGAACGTCGCCTCGAAAACTGGTGACGCGAGCACGGCATGGATATGAAGCATTTCGGAGCCGACGTTTCGGAAGCCATGTTGCCTGCGCGCGGCAACAACAAGCGACTGTCCGGCAGTCAAGACGACATGCTCTTCGTCGATCCACATCTCGGCTCTGCCGGCGATGACGGTAAGCACTTCCTCGACCGGGTGCCAATGTGTCGGGGCGCCAGCCGCTGGTTCGACCCATTGTTCGAATATGCAAAGTTGAGTTGCGCCGTTGCGGGCCGAGACATGCATTCGGGTCTTTACTCCCGCCCGCCATTCTTCTTGCGGCTGATCGTCATGCGCAACCATCTTCATGCGTTCGCCTCGATCCCATGGCCTGTGGAAATTCGACGTCAAGACACTAATTCTTACTGACAACTATTGACAGTGCAGGGCCTGTACTATAGAACGAAAAGAGAACAAAAACGTTGTGGGAAAAGGCAGCGACGGCAGGCAGGGATTATCCGTAGCCTGTAAGGTGCAGCGACAGAAATCTGGTTTCGGATGAGCGCGGAGAAGTATCATGGCGGGTAGCGTCAACAAGGTCATTCTGGTGGGCAACCTCGGGGCGGACCCTGAAATCCGCCGCCTGAATTCGGGTGACCCGGTTGTCAACATTCGCATCGCGACGTCGGAAAGCTGGCGCGACAAGACATCCGGAGAGCGCAAGGAAAAGACCGAGTGGCACAATGTCGTGATCTTCAACGACCAGATCGCCAAGGTGGCCGAGCAGTATCTGAAGAAGGGCATGAAGGTCTATGTCGAGGGCCAGCTGCAGACGCGCAAATGGCAGGACCAGACCGGCAATGACCGCTATACGACCGAAGTCGTGTTGCAGAAATTCCGCGGCGAGCTGCAGATGCTCGATGCGCGGGGCGAGGGCGGCGGCCAGGTCGGCAACTATGCCGGTGGTGGTGCGAGCCGCGGTTCCGATTTCGGCCAGTCCGGCCCGGGCGAAAGTTTCAATCGCGGTGGCGCCAACAAGGGCGGCGGCGGTGGTTCGTCGCGCGAGCTGGACGACGAAATCCCGTTCTGATTTCTCGGGGCGGACTGCCCTTGCGGCGAAAAGCGCCAGCACCTTGGCCACGAAATGGCGTCCCGAAAATCTGTCTTGGATTTTCGGGACGTTGTGCGTTTGAGCGGTGAAAGGACGTATCGAGTGAAAGCAAGGGTCAAATGGGTCGAGGAGCGCACCTTCGTTGGCGAGTCCGCCAGTGGGCACAAGCTGGTGCTAGGCACTGCGTTCGGGCCGGAGGGCAAGACGCCGGGGCCGAGCCCAATGGAACTGGTGCTGATCGGTACCGGCGGCTGCTCGGCCTATGACGTGGTCCATATCCTCGAAAAGGGGCGCGAGGCGGTTGACGATTGTGTGGTCGAACTCGATGCCGCCCGTGCAGAAGCCGATCCCAAGGTGTTCACCCGCATCCACATGCATTTTGTCGTCAAGGGCCGGGCGCTGTCACACGACAAGGTGAAGCGGGCGATCGGGCTTTCGATCGAGAAATACTGCTCGGCCTCGGCAATGATGGCCAAGACCGCCGAGATCACCCACGACTTCGAAGTCATTGAAACGACAGCGAAGTAGGGCAGTTCCTACGTCGCCATCAGCGCCTTGATGCCGTCGGCCACGAACTGTACGGCGAGCGCCGCCAGGATGACGCCGAGCAGCCGTGTCAGGATCGAACGGCCGGTTTGGCCGAGGATACGGTCGATGCGCTCTGACAGCACGAACACCAGGTAAGTGATGACAAGGCAGATGGCGATGATGCCGACAAGTGCTGTCTGCGCGCCAAAACCCTGAAACGAGCTTGAGAGCAGGACGGTCGCCGAAATTGCGCCGGGACCGGCAATAAGCGGGATCGCCAGCGGAAAGGCGGCGATGTTGTGGATCATATCCCTGGTGATGGCGACATCGCCGATCTTCTCCTTGCGGTCCTGCCGGCGCTCGAACACCATTTCGAAGGCGATGAAGAACAGCAGAAAGCCGCCGGCGACGCGAAAGGCCGGCAGGGTGATGCCGAAGACTGACAGGATCGACGCGCCAGCGATTGCGAACAACGCCATCACCAGGAAAGCGATGATCGAAGCGCGCACGGAGACCTGGTTGCGCTCCTTGCGGTTCATGCCGCGGGTCACGGCAAGGAAGAGCGGCGCCAGGCCGGGCGGATCGATCGTCACCAGTATGGTGACGAAGGCGTTGAACAGGCTGTCGAAGCTCGGCATGCTGACCCTCCCCGCCGGCAATGCCGGATAACGGGATTGGTAGAGCAAAGCGGAGCCAGTGGAAACCGTGCGGATCAGGGGCTCGCGGCGCGCCGGGCCAGAAACTCGACTTCGAGACGCCAGGTGGCGCCGTCGTCCTGTGAGCGTTCGCCCAGCCAGCGGAACGAATTTTCGGTGATGCGCGAAAAGCTCCAGCGCACAGCAGATCCGGTGCCGTCTGCGCCTTGCTGGATGATGGTGTCGCCCTCGGCACGGCCGAGCTGGCGGCTGTAGTACTGGCTGCGCGGATCGCTCCAGAAGATGTGCCAGGCGTCGACGCCGGGGTCGTAGACGCGCAACGTCGTGCCATAAAAGGTCCATTTGCCGAGCGACGGCGAGGCGCCGGCGTCACGGGCGGGCAGGATCCATACGTCCTGGATGGCCCGGCCTTCGAGCACCCAGCCGAAATGCACCTCGCCGCGCCCGGTCAGCACCTGGCCGTCCTCGAGATGGCGCGTGGCGTCGAACGTCCAGGCGCCGACGAAGCGGCCGTAAAGGTTTAGTTTCTCGGCAAGGGCCGGTACGGGTCCATCGCTGTGCAGGGCCTTGGCAAAGGAATTGGACATGGCTTCGCTCTCATCTTGTCAGTAGACCGGCAAGCGTAGAGGTCGACAGGGGTTCTGCGCTTGGGAAAAATTGCTATATTTCGGCGATGGCGACGAGCGCGCATAGGCTGGCGTCGGGCCGAGGCTGGCAGGTGTCGGATGTCATCTGCACCGCCAGCGCCGCCGACAGGCCATTCGAGGAGGAGCATCGGGATTTCTGCGTCGCCGCCGTAACCAGCGGCACCTTCCGCTATCGTGCGCGCCAGGGCACGGCGATGCTGGCGCCGGGAGCGCTCCTGCTCGGCAATCCCGGCACATGCTACGAATGCGGCCATGAGCATGGCGCCGGCGACCGTTGCCTCTCCTTCCATTTCGGACCGGCCTATATGGAGCGGATCGTCGCCGACGTGCCGGGCGCGAAGCAGCTCGATTTCCGCACGCCGCGCCTGCCGCCCTTGCCGGCGCTGGTGCCGCTGCTCGCCGAAGCGGAGGCGGCGCGCGAGATGGCCGACACCGGCGCGTTCGAGGAACTCGCCCTGCGCATTGCCGGTGCGGCGGTGACAGCGGCTTGCAGCGCTACGGAAGGACAGAGCGCGCCGAGCCGCCGTGACCAGAAGCGCGTCGCCGAAGCGGTGCGGCGCATCGAAGTCGATGCCGACCGGCCGATCTCGCTTGCCGAACTCGCCGACGAGACCGCCACCAGCCCCTATCATTTCCTGCGCACCTTCCGGCACGTCGCCGGCATGACGCCCTACCAGTTTCTGCTGAGAGCGCGGCTGCACAGGGCTTCCGTGCGGCTGCGGACGTCGGATCAGACGATTTCGGCGATCGCCTTTGCAGCAGGATTCAACGATCTGTCGACCTTCAATCGCCGTTTCCGGCGGCTGATGGGCGAGGCACCGGGTACTTATCGCGCCCGCCGGCGACGCTCGTGAAAGCGAGCCACTGCCATATCGTCGCAATTGGTGTATCCTTTTGAATTTGCCGCTAAAAACCACACTGCAAAACTGCCGCGATTGTTGGAGTTTCGGGCCGGCTTCCTATATAAGCACCAAGTGATTCCTGATTAGATTGTGATCCGATTTGACCGACCAAAAGACACCGCGCGGCGCCGACGGCGGCCCCACCGGCATCGAGCCGATATCCATCATCGAGGAGATGCAGCGCTCCTATCTCGATTACGCCATGAGCGTGATCGTCAGCCGCGCGCTGCCGGACGTGCGCGATGGCCTCAAGCCGGTGCATCGCCGCATCCTCTACGCCGCCTATGAGAGCGGCTATCACTGGAACCGCAAATATGTGAAATCGGCACGCCCGGTCGCCGACGTGATGGGTAAATACCATCCGCATGGCGACGCCTCGATCTACGACGCTTTGGTGCGCATGGCGCAGGACTGGTCGCTGCGCGTGCCGCTGATCGACGGGCAGGGCAATTTCGGCTCGATCGACGGCGATCCGCCGGCGGCGATGCGCTACACGGAATCGCGGCTGACCAAGGTCGCGCATGAGTTGCTGGAAGACATCGACAAGGACACCGTCGATTTCCAGGACACTTACGATGCGTCGGGCAGCGAACCGAAAGTCCTGCCGGCGCGCTTTCCGAACCTGTTGGTCAACGGCTCCGGCGGTATCGCCGTCGGCATGGCCACCAACATCCCGCCGCACAATCTGGGCGAGGTTTGCAACGGCGCCATTGCCCTCATCGACAATCCGGCGATCGATCTGCCGGCACTGATGGAGATTATTCCGGGGCCGGATTTCCCGACCGGCGGCATCGTGCTCGGCCGCTCCGGCATCTACAGCGCCTATTCGACCGGCCGCGGCTCCATCGTCATGCGCGGCCGCGTCAACGTCGAGGCGCGCGGCAACGACCGTGAATCGATCGTCATCACCGAAGTTCCCTATCAGGTGAACAAGGCGTCTATGATCGAGAAGATGGCCGAGCTGGTGCGCGACAAGCGCATCGAAGGCATTTCCGACATTCGCGACGAGAGCGACCGCCAGGGCTACCGCGTCGTCATCGAACTGAAGCGCGACGCGGTCGCCGATGTCATCCTCAACCAGCTCTACCGCTTCACCCCGCTGCAGACGTCCTTCGGCGCCAACATGGTGGCGCTGAACGGCGGCAAGCCGGAATTGCTGACGCTGACCGACATGCTGAAGGCGTTCGTCGCCTTCCGTGAAGAGGTGATCAGCCGGCGCACGAAATTCCTGCTGCGGAAGGCGCGCGACCGCGCCCATGTGCTGGTCGGCCTTGCCATCGCCGTTGCCAACATCGATGAAGTCATCAAGCTGATCCGCAGCGCTCCGGACCCGCAGACGGCACGCGAGCAGTTGATGGAGCGGCGCTGGCCTTCGGGCGACGTGGAATCGCTGATTCTTTTGATCGACGACCCGCGCCATCGCATCAACGAGGACGGCACCTACAATCTCTCCGAGGAACAGGCGCGCGCCATCCTCGAACTGCGCCTGCAGCGCCTGACCGCGCTCGGCCGCGACGAGATCGCCGACGAACTGAACACGATCGGCGACGAGATCAAGGATTATCTCGATATCCTGTCGTCCCGCGCCCGCATCCAGCAGATCGTCAAGGACGAGCTCATCGCCGTGCGTGACGAATTCGGCACGCCGCGCCGCACCGAGCTCGCCGAGGGCGGGGCGGACATGGAAGACGAGGATCTGATCCAGCGCGAGGACATGGTCGTCACGGTGAGCCATTCCGGCTATATCAAGCGCGTGCCGCTGTCACTCTACCGGGCGCAGCGCCGCGGCGGCAAGGGCCGCTCCGGCATGTCGACCAAGGAAGAGGATTTCGTCACCCGGCTGTTCGTCGCGAACACGCACACGCCGGTGCTGTTCTTCTCCTCGCGCGGCATCGTCTACAAGGAAAAGGTCTGGCGCCTGCCGATCGGCAACCCGCAATCGCGCGGCAAGGCGCTGATCAATATGCTGCCGCTCGAACAGGGCGAGCGCATCACCACCATCATGCCGCTGCCGGAGGATGAGACCAGCTGGGGCGAGCTCGACGTGATGTTTGCCACCACGCGCGGCACCGTGCGCCGCAACAAGCTTTCGGACTTCGTCCAGGTCAACCGCAACGGCAAGATTGCCATGAAGCTGGACGAGGAAGGCGACGAGATCCTCGGCGTCGAGACCTGCACCGACAATGAGGACGTGCTTTTGACGGCAAGTTCCGGCCAGTGCATCCGCTTTCCGGTCAGCGACGTACGCGTCTTCCAGAGCCGCAATTCGGTCGGCGTGCGTGGCATTGCAATGGCCGATGGCGACAGGGTGATCTCGATGGCGGTGATCGAGCATGTCGATGCACCGCCGGCGGAGCGTGCCGCCTACCTCAAGCGGGTGGTGGCCGAACGCCGGCTTGCCGCCGACATCGCGGCCGGCGAGGAGGAGGAAATCCAGCTCACCAATGAGGAGGTCGGCGAAGAGGCGGAACTTTCCGACGAGCGCTACGAATTCCTCAAGGCACATGAGCAGTTCGTGCTGACGGTGACGGAATATGGCTACGGCAAGCGTTCGTCGTCCTACGATTTCCGTCTGACCGGCCGTGGCGGCAAGGGTATTCGTGCCACCGACGTGTCGAAAACGGCCGAAATCGGCCGCCTGGTGGCGACCTTCCCGGTCGGCAATGACGATCAGATCATGCTGGTTTCGGATGGCGGCACCGTTATCCGCGTCCCGGTCAACGGTATTCGTTTCGCCAGCCGCGCCACCAAGGGCGTTACCATCTTCAATACCGCAGAGGACGAGAAGGTCGTTTCGGTGGAGCGGATTTCAGAGCCGCAAGCGGACGAGGAGATCGAAGAGAGTGTCGAGGTTGAAGGTGGCGCTGTTACCGATGCCGAAGGTGGGGAGCCTGACACTACCGTCGAGTGAGTTTGCCACGGCGGCGCAGCCCTATGGGCCGGCGTTGTGAAGAAACCCCGGCAATCTAGAAGTGGCGATAAGGCTTGCGGTTGCCGAAGCCTTCGAACCGCTTGGTATTGGCCTTGGCGCGGACGCGCTGTGCTTCCTGATGCAACCCGAATACGGTAGCGATCAGCATGGCGACGGTCATTGCGGTGGCGAGCATGTAGATCAGCATGTGCGTGTTCTCCTGCGCCTAACAACGATTAGATGGGTGTTTGGTTTCATCTTCTGCAGCTGCAAACTTAGTGAACACTGCGTGAAGCCGTTGTGAGCGGCACATTCATCTGTCGTTCACGTAGGCCAAAAGGTTCATGGGGCGGGCCTGCCGATCGGATTTGCCTTTAGGGGAGAGGCTCGCTAGAAGCACCTGCCATGACCGAACGCATCGCCCTTTATGCCGGCTCTTTCGACCCGCTGACCAACGGCCATCTCGACGTGCTGAAGGCGTCGCTGGCCGTGGCGGATACCATCTATGCGGCGATCGGCATCCATCCCGGCAAGAAGCCGCTGTTTTCCTTCGAGGAACGGGTCGATCTTATCGAAACGGCCGCGAAGGCGGAATTCGGCAGCGACGGTGCGCGTATCAAAGTAGTCGACTTCGACGGGCTGGTCATCGACGCAGCCAGGAAGCATGGCGCCTCGATCATGATCCGCGGCCTGCGCGACGGCACCGATCTCGACTATGAGATGCAGATGGCCGGCATGAACGAGACCATGGCACCGGAGCTGCAGACGGTTTTCCTGCCCGCCAGCCCCTCGGTGCGCACCATTACCGCCACACTTGTGCGCCAGATAGCTTCGATGGGAGGCGACATCCGCCCCTTCGTGCCGGCGGCCGTGGCCGGCGCGCTCACCGCCAAATTCGCGAAATAAATGCATGTCGCCCAAAAGTGGAACCCGGCTTTGGGTAACGACTTGCATGAACGAAGATATTCGGAGAAAGATCCCATGCAGCTGAAAAAGCTTGCCTTCTTGCTTGCCGTGCTTGCCGGTCTTGTGACCGCATCCGTGTCGGCGTTTGCCGCCGATCCGGAAAACACCATGATCGTAACGCTGAAGGACGGCGACGTGACCATCGCGCTGAGGCCCGACCTTGCGCCGAAGCATGTCGCGCAGATCAAAAAGCTGGTGCGCCAGGGCGCCTACGACAACGTCGCCTTCCACCGCGTCATCGACGGCTTCATGGCACAGACCGGCGACGTCAAGTTCGGCAACATGAAGAGCGGCTTCAATGCCGACGCGGTCGGCACCGGCGGCTCCGATCTTCCTGACCTGCCGGCCGAATTCTCCAGCACCGAGCACTACCAGCGCGGCGTGGTCGGCATGGCCCGCTCCGACGATCCGAATTCCGCCAATTCGCAATTCTTCATCATGTTCGCGCCGGCACCGCCGCTCGATGGCCAGTACACCATCGTTGGCAATGTGGTCAGCGGCATGGAGCTGGTGGACCACATCAAGAAAGGCGAAGAGGCGCAGAACGGGACGGTGACCGACCCCGATCGCATGATCAAGGTGCGCATCGCCGCCGACGGCAAATAAACCCAAGTTTCAAAAGGATATTTCTGACATGGCCGAGATCAAGGACCGCGAGAACGCGCTCATCATGGACACGACCAAGGGCAAGGTCGTCATCGAATTGTTTCCAGACCTGGCGCCCGGCCATGTCGGCCGCATCAAGGAGCTGGCGCGCGAAGGCGCCTATGACGGTGTGGTCTTCCACCGCGTCATCGACGGCTTCATGGCGCAGACCGGCGACGTCAAGTTCGGCAACTCCAACAAGCCGTCTTTCGCACCGACCCGCGCCGGTACGGGCGGTTCCGACAAGCCCGACTTGAAGGCCGAGTTCTCCAACGCCAACCACGGCCGCGGCACCTGCTCGATGGCGCGCTCGCAGAACCCGAACTCGGCCAATTCGCAGTTCTTCATCTGCTTCGACGATGCCGCCTTCCTCAACCGCCAGTACACGGTATGGGGCCAGGTCATCGAAGGCATGGACAATGTCGACAAGATCAAGCGCGGCGAACCGGTGCAGGATCCCGACAAGATCGTGTCGCTCAAGGTAGCGGCCGACGTGAAATGACCGGCCGGGCTGTCGCGGCCATCGCATTTGTGCTCGTCGCGGCGGCCACGCCGGCGCTGGCGACGGAATCGATCGTTTGCAGCGCCGACGGCGGCGCGGCATCGATCGACGTTTTGATGGGACACACGGCCGTCATTGCGGTGGCGCGCGTGTGGCTGGATGCCGGCGGCAAGACATGGACCACGGACGGCCAGCCGGGTTCAACGAAAGTGATCGTCGGACAGGCATTCGAAGACGACGAGCGTATGCTGATCGATCTCACTGATGAGGGCCTCAGCTCGATCGTCGCCAGATTGCGGCTGGTCAAAGCCAGCGAGCAGTCCAGTTTCGCGATGGGCGGCACATTGAGCATAGACGGTGTCGGCGCCTGGGCGGTGACCTGCCCGGAACCTTGAGGCGGGGATTTCTTGCGCGTCGATCTTTTCGACTTCGATCTGCCGGAAGAGCGCATCGCGCTTCGCCCAGCCGAACCGCGCGACAGCGCCAGGATGCTGGTGGTCAGGCCGGGTGAGGGGTTCGAGGACCGGACGGTGCGCGACCTGCCGTCCCTGCTCAAGGCCGGTGATGTGCTGGCCTTCAACGACACCAAGGTTATTCCGGCACAACTGAAGGGCATCAGGCGGCGCGGCGAGGCGGCGACGCAGGTCGAAGCCACGCTGCATATGCGGACGGCGCCCGACCGGTGGCTCGCCTTCATGCGGCCCGGCAAGCGCGTCGCCGCCGGCGATCGCATCCATTTCGGTCATGATGCCAATTCCTGCTTTCTCGGCCAGCTCGACGCGACCGTGATCGAGAAGGGGGAAGGTGGCGAGGTGCTGCTCGGCTTCGACCTGTCAGGTCCGTTCCTCGACGAGGCGCTGCACGCCGTCGGGCATATCCCGCTGCCGCCCTACATCGCCTCCAGGCGCGACGACGACGAACGTGACCGGAGCGACTACCAGACCATCTATGCCAGGGAGGAGGGCGCCGTGGCCGCGCCGACGGCAGGGCTGCATTTCACGCCGGAGCTGTTTGCGACGCTCGACGCCGAGGGCATAGAGCGCCGTTTCGTCACGCTGCATGTCGGCGCCGGCACGTTTTTGCCGGTGAAGGCGGACGACACCGCCGACCACAAGATGCACGCCGAAACCGGTTCGGTCAGCCCGGAAACCGCCGAGGCGCTGAATGCGGCGAAGGCAAAAGGAGGGCGCATTATCGCTGTCGGCACGACATCGCTGCGCTTGTTGGAGAGCGCGGCTGGCGAGGACGGCAGGCTGGCAGCATGGTCAGGCCCGACCGACATCTTCATCACGCCCGGCTATCGCTTCAAGACCGCAGACATGCTGATGACCAATTTCCATCTGCCGCGTTCGACGCTGTTCATGCTGGTTTCGGCCTTCTGCGGTTTGCAGACGATGCGCGCGGCCTATGCGCATGCGATCGAGAACCGCTACAGGTTTTATTCCTATGGAGACGCAAGTCTTCTGTTCAGGAAGGATACCGATGGACGATGACCTTGAAACCTTCGACCGCGAAGCCTTGATCGCCGAGGTCAGGAAACTGCGCGCCGGCATCCGCCAACACCGCGACGCCACCGGCCACGATCTGTGCTGGCATCATCCCGACCTGTGGTCGCTTTTGCCCGAAAAGACCGAGCCGGCGATTGCCGTGCCGCCGTGGCCGAAATTCATGCGCGGCTGCATCCGCTACCGCCAGTCGCTCGATAAGCAGGCTCCGGACGCGCCGGTATTCGACAAGGAGTTCGATGGCTAGGGAATTCAATGACTAACGCATTCACCTTCACGGTGCTGGCGACCGACGGCAGGGCGCGGCGTGGTGTAATCACCATGCCGCGCGGCGAAATCCGCACGCCTGCCTTCATGCCGGTCGGCACCGGCGGCACGGTGAAGGCCATGTATATGGATCAGGTGCGCGGCGTCGGCTCGGACATCATCCTTGGCAATACCTATCACCTGATGCTGAGACCCGGCGCCGAGCGCGTGGCTCGGCTCGGCGGCTTGCATGAATTCGCCTGCTGGCCGTATCCGATCCTCACCGACAGCGGCGGCTTCCAAGTGATGTCGCTGTCGAAGCTGCGGAAACTGACCGAGAATGGCGTGACCTTCCGTTCGCATATCGACGGCGGCGCCTACGAGATGTCGCCGGAGCGTTCCATCGAGATCCAGGGGCTGCTCGATTCAGACATCCAGATGCAGCTCGACGAGTGCACGGCGCTGCCGGCCAAGGAAAAAGAGATCGAGCGCGCCATGGAACTGTCGCTGCGCTGGGCCGAGCGCTGCAAGGCGGCATTCGGCGAGCAGCCCGGCAAGGCGATGTTCGGCATTGTGCAAGGCGGCGACGTGCCGGATCTGCGGCTGCGCTCGGCGCAGGCGCTGAAGGCAATGGAGCTGAAGGGCTATGCGATCGGCGGGCTGGCTGTCGGCGAGCCGCAAGCGGTGATGCTGGAGATGCTCGACATCACTTGCCCGGAGCTGCCGGCTGACCGGCCGCGCTACCTGATGGGTGTCGGCACGCCGGACGATATCTTGAAGTCGGTGGCGCGCGGCATCGACATGTTCGACTGCGTGATGCCGACGCGGGCAGGGCGCCATGGCCTTGCCTACACACGGCGCGGCAAGGTCAATCTGCGCAACGCCCGCCATGCCGACGATCCGCGCCCGCTCGATGAGGAAAGCGACTGCCCGGCCGCACGCGACTATTCGCGGGCCTATTTGCACCATCTGGTGCGCTCGCAAGAGGCGCTTGGGGCGATGCTCCTGACCTGGAACAATCTGTCCTATTACCAGCAGCTGATGCGCGACATTCGTGAAGCGATCGAGGCTGGCAGGTTCGCCGAACAAGCCGAGATCATCACGCAGCAATGGGCAAACGGTGACCTCGCCGTCCGGTAGGCATGCTCGCCAGGAATCCGGCTCCAGCGAGGAGCTGCACCTGCCATGAACTGTTTTGAAACGTCTGCCTAATAAGCATTGCCGGACAACGTTGGGCGAGGATCAAGAACCTGTTCGTTTCGGGGCAAGTTTCAGTTCCTGGCACGACGGTGCGGACGAATGGCATCGCTTCGCCTTCGTCTTCCGTGGCGGTCCAGCAATGGACGGCGGGGTCGTTGCTTGCCGCTCTGGTGATCGCCGTGACCGGTCTGGTCTTGCGCTTGCTTGGCGCGCGCGGCGACCTTTGGCTGGACGAGATCTGGAGCTTTGCGCTGGTCGAGCCGCTGACCTCGATCGGTCAGATATTCTGGCGCGTCAATCACGACAACAATCATTTCCTCAACTCGGTCTATCTCTATCTCATCGGCCCCGACGCTTCGCCGCTGATCCAGCGAGGCCTGTCGATAGCATTAGGTGTTGCCACGATCGGTGCGGCGGCAGCGAGCGCCGCATCGCGCGGACGACAGGCGATGATTGCCACAAGCCTGTTGTTTGCCGTGAGCTATCCAATGGTCCATTACGGCTCGGAGGCGCGCGGCTACGCCGGCCTTGTGCTGTTCACGCTGCTTTCGGTGGTTTTTCTAGAGCGCCGACTCGACAATAAACGGTGGTCTGGAATGGCCTTGGCAGCGGCGATCCTTTTCGGGTTCCTATGCCACCTCACCATGATCGGAATGGTGGCAGTCCTCGCAACCTGGACCGCGTGGCTCGCCTGGCAGCGTACGGCGCGGGCCGGCCGTGTCGTTGCGGACCTGGCGTCGATCTTCCTGCCGGCCCTGCTTGCCGTGCTGCCGCTGGCTGTCTGCGTGTTTGTCGGCGGCAGGCTGTTCGGCTTCAGTGTCGGTGGTGTTTCGCCGTTCTCGATTGCCGCCTTCGCGCAGGGCTATGGCGGGATGATCCGCTCTCTGTTCGGGCTGCCACCCTGGTTCGGCGACGGGCCCTATATCGTTGCCGCCTGTGGTCTTGTCGGCCTCTCCGCCGGTGTCTGGCGCGGTCGCCGGGCCAGCCTTTATGCCATCGGGATTATCGGACTGCCTTTGCTCATGGCGGCGGCACATCTGCCCAACCTCGAGTTCCCGCGCTATTTCATCATCAGCGGAACATTGCTGCTGCTCTGGGCCGGCGAGATGATTGGCCGCGGCCTGGATGCGCGCGGGACTGCCAGGCTACTTGCGATGGGGGCGCTGGCGATCGTGGTGAGTGGAAGCGTTTCGTCGCTGCTCCAGTTCTATCAGTACGGACGCGGCTCGTACGCTGCTATGGTCGACGAGATGACCAGAAGTGGCGCTGCCACCTATGCCAGCAACAGTGATTTCCGCACCGCCATGGTCGTCGACTATTTTGCGGCGCGAATGGATCGTCGGGCATTGCTGGTTCCAGACGACAGGTTGTGCACCGAACGGCCCGCCTGGCTGATCCTCGAGGGGGACGTGGACAAACAAGCCGAACATGTCGAACCGGCGGCCGCATGCGCTCTGGCCTATGAACGGGCCGACGCGTCGAGACATTGGGGGTTTTCAGGCCTGAGCTGGACGCTCTACCGGCGACAGGATTGAGGCAGCTTTGCCCCTCCTCAAGCGCCCCTCAGGTGCTGAGCGACGTGGACGCGCGCAGGCTGCAGCCGGTGATCCGAAAGCTGCCGTCAGGCTGTAATTCGAGCGTGTAGACCGCCTCGTAGTCCTTGCCATCCGGGCCGACGATCAGCACCTGCTGGACGATCGAGGTCGGGCTCGTCTCGCGAACCTTGCCGAAGGAGTAGGTCTGCGGTTGGCGCACCGGCGGATAGCCGTTGGTCACCATGTTCATGAAGGTATCGACGGTCGGAAAGATGCGTTTCACATTCGGTGCGGCAAAGCTGTAGGCCGTCGCTCCATCATTGGCGATGAAGGCCTTCAATTGACCATCGATGACCGTCTGCGCCGCTGTGACTTCGGCGTCGCCGGCGAACGCCGGGGATGCGAAAATGAGTGGAATGACTGCGAATGCGAAAAACGCGCGGCGCATGGCCTGTCTCCGTTGTCCCTGAGAAATCGCTGTCCGAAGGTACATGATACCATACGCTTTGCCGTGCTTCAGGGTTTCAGCCGAGCGCAAACATTCGGCGCGGCAGTCCGTGTCCAGACCGAGAAAGCGTCGCCGAGGCGAGAATTGCCTGAGCGATGGCCGATGCTTGAAAGGCGGGCGTCAGTCTGCCACAAGGGCCGCTCGATTATACCTAGAGCGTGCGATCTTGGGCAGGACCAGGCAATGAAGGCATTTTTCGTGCAGATAAAGTGCGATCTGGGCAAGGCCTATGACGTTGCCAGCGCTTTGGCCGATGCCGAGATCGCTTCGGAAATCTACTCGACAGCCGGAAACTACGACCTGCTCGCTAAATTCTATGTCGACGACGAGGAAGACATCGGCCATTTCGTCAACGAGAAAGTGCAGATTCTCCCGGGCATAAAGGACACGTTCACGGTCGTCACCTTTCGCGCCTTTTGACCTCGTTCGGCATTGCCCGGACACCAGGCAAAGCCTGATCAAGGCCCTATTGGTGCTGCCTTAATTTTAGGCAAGAGCGATATACTGATAGCCGGCGCCCGCCAAATCACCGATTGCGCTTGATTTTCTCCAGCGAGGCCAGTGAAATGGCGTCACAGGGGAGTATGCGATTGGCAGCGTTCGACGAAATGCTTCCGGAAGTTTCCGGGCTGAGAAAACCGTATTCGGCTTACGATCGCTGGCTGAAGGAACAGGACCCGGCCAGGCTTACCGAGAAGATGCAGGACGCCGAACGCGTCTTTCGCAAGACCGGCATCACTTTCGCCGTCTACGGCGAGCAGGAAGCATCGGAGCGGCTGATACCCTTTGACATCGTTCCGCGCATCATTTCGGGCAATGAATGGCGACGGCTGACGCAAGGCATCGAGCAGCGCGTCCAGGCGCTGAACGCCTTTCTCGACGACATCTACCATCGCCAGGAGATCTTGCGCGCCGGCCGGGTGCCGAAGGAGTTGATCGCCAAGAACGAGGCGTTCCTGCCCGAGATGATCGGGGTTCGGCCGCCGGCCGGCGTCTATACCCACATCATCGGCGTCGACATCGTACGCATCAGCGAGAACGAGTTCTACGTGCTGGAGGACAATGCGCGCACGCCGTCCGGCGTCTCCTACATGCTGGAGAACCGCGAGACGATGATGCAGCTCTTTCCCGAGTTGTTCCAGCAGATCAAGGTGCGGCCGGTGGAGAATTATCCGCAGCTCTTGCGCCAGTCGCTGGCGGCGGTGCGGCCGCAAAGCACCAAGGGCACGCCGACCATTGCCGTGCTGACGCCGGGCAGCTTCAACTCAGCCTATTTCGAACATGCCTTCCTTGCCGACCAGATGGGCGTGCAGCTTGTTGAAGGACAGGATCTGCGCGTCGTCGATGGTCATGTCGCGATGCGCACTACCGAGGGCTACAAGCAGATCGATGTGCTCTACCGGCGTGTCGACGACTCGTTCCTCGATCCGCTGACCTTCCGCCCCGACTCGGCACTTGGCGTGCCGGGCATTATGGACGTCTACCGCGCCGGCAATATCACCATCGCCAATGCGCCGGGAACCGGCATCGCCGACGACAAGGCGATCTATTCGTACATGCCCGAAATCGTCGAATTCTACACCGGCCGCAAGGCGATGCTTGGCAACATCCCGACCTGGCGCTGCTCGGAGCCGGACAGCCTGAAATATGTGCTGGAGCACATCGACGAACTGGTGATCAAGGAAGTCCACGGGTCCGGCGGTTACGGCATGCTGGTCGGTCCGGCGGCGACCAAGAAGGAATGCGAAGAGTTTTCCAAAAAGCTCGCAGCAAAACCGTCGAACTACATTGCCCAGCCGACGCTGGCGCTGTCGACCTGTCCGATCCTGACGGACAAGGGACTGGCGCCGCGCCATGTCGATCTGCGCCCCTATGTGCTGGTTTCCGACCGTATTCAGATCGTGCCCGGCGGGCTGACCCGAGTAGCGCTCAAGGAAGGCTCTCTGGTCGTCAATTCCTCGCAAGGCGGCGGCACGAAGGATACGTGGGTGTTGGATGATTAGAGAGCGAATAGTGAATAGTGAATAGTGAATAGTGAATAGATAAGGATATGTGTCGTTGATGTTGGTGAAATGCCCTGAAGTGAAGCACGCGGCATCGTGCCCTGGAATCTGGACAGTCACCATTCGCTATTCACCATTCACTATTCACCGCAGGACCGCCTGACATGCTTCTCGGCCGCACCGCCAACGGGCTCTACTGGATGAACCGCTATATCGAGCGGGCGGAAAACATGGCGCGGCTGGTGGACGCCGGCTTGCGCATGGCGCTAACTCGTACTCAGAACGCTTCGGAGGAGTGGAATTCGGTGCTGCTCAGCGCCGGTTCGGACGCCGCCTTCACGCAGAAATATTCCGACTACACCGCCGCCAATGTCGCCGACTATCTGCTGCGCGATACGTCGAACCCGTCGAGCACGATGTCGTCTATCGAAACGGCCCGTAACAATGCCCGCATGGTGCGTACCGCACTGACGCGTGAAACCTGGGAAAGCATCAACGAAGCCTGGATGTCGCTGAAGCGGATGCTGGCCAAGCCGATCGACGAGCGCGACCTGCCCAACGCGCTCGACGCGATCAAACGCGAGACGGCGCTGATCCGCGGCTCGTTCTACGGCACGATGCTGCGCAACGAGATTTTCGATTTTTCGCAGCTCGGCACTTATGTCGAACGCGCCGACAACACCGCGCGCATCCTGGATGTGAAATACTACGTGCTGCTGCCGTCGATCTCCTGGGTCGGCTCGACGCTCGACAACTACCAGTGGGAATCGATCCTGCGCTCGGTGTCGGCGCACCGTTCCTATCGCTGGGTTTATGACGCCGACTACAAGCCGAGCAACATCGCCGATTATCTGATCCTCAACGTCCGCATGCCGCGCTCGCTGACCTTTTGCTACCGCTTCCTGACGGAGCATCTCAAATTCCTGGGTGACGACTATGGGGAGCGCCACGCCTGTCATGCGACGGCTGCCAAGACCCAGGCCATGCTGACGGCCGGCTCGATCAAGGATATTTTCGACGCCGGCCTGCATGAATTCCTGGCCAATTTCATCCGCGACAACACCAGGCTCGGCGACGAGATCGCGCAGGATTACAGGTTCTATTGAGCATGACCCCAAAAAGCGGAGACCGGTTTTCGGAAAAGCTCATGCTCCAGGGACGAGTGCGATGCGGCTGAAGATCACCCACCGGACCGAATACCGCTACGATGCGCCGGTGCATTATCTGTTGCAGCGTTTGCGGCTGCTCCCGGTGAACGGGCGCACCCAGACGGTACTGTCCTGGGCGCTGAAGATCGAAGGCGCACGCGAGGAAGTGCGCTTCACCGACCATTTCGGCAATGATACCAGGCTGTTGAGCGTCGAGGGCGAGCGCGACTTCATCACCGTCGAAGCAGCCGGCGAAGTGGTGACGCGCGACACCGCCGGCGTCTGCGGGCCGCACCAAGGTTTCGCGCCGCTCTGGCTGTTCGGCCATGAAACGCCGCTGACGACGATCGGCAGCGGCATTCGCGAACTTGCTGCCTCGGTCGGCAAGGGTACCGACATCGAAAGGCTGCACCGGTTGATGGCGGTGATCGGCGAGCGTGTCGCTTATACGCCAGACACCACCAACGCGACGACGCCGGCCGAAGAGGCCCTGGCGCTCAAGACCGGCGTTTGCCAGGACCACAGCCACATCTTCGTTGCCGCGGCGCGCGCCATGGATTTCCCGGCGCGCTACGTCAGCGGCTATCTGATGATGGATACAGCGATCGAGCAGGCAGCAAGCCACGCCTGGGCCGAGGCGCATGTCTCGGGCCTCGGCTGGGTCGCCTTCGATGTCGCCAACGGCATTTCTCCCGACGAACGCTATGTAAAGGTAGCGACTGGCCGCGATTATCGCGACGCAACCCCGGTATCGGGAATTCGGCTGGGACAGGCGGAAGAACAGCTTGCGGTCACCGTCACCGTGGAGCAGTAATCCCCGGCAAGATTGTTGCCAAAGAGATTCGATGACCTATTGCGTCGGCCTGAAAATCAATCACGGGCTCGTGTTCATGTCGGACACGCGCACCAATGCCGGTATGGATTCGATCTCGACCTTCAGGAAGATGCATGTCTGGGAAGAGCCGGGCGAGCGCGTCATCGTTTTGATGTCGGCCGGCAATCTGGCGACGACGCAGGCCGTAGTCAGCCTGCTCGACGAACGCACCAAGGCAGTGGCGGAGCGCCGTGCCACGCTGCTCGAAACGCCCTCCATGTACCAGACAGTCCGGTTGGTCGGAGACACCGTCAAGGAGGTCATCGCCAGTTCGTCGCCGGCGGGCGAAAAGGCGGATTCCTACTTCAACGCCTCCTTCATCCTCGGCGGTCAGATCAAGGGCAGCGCCCCGCGCCTGTTCATGATCTATCCGGAGGGCAATTTCATCGAATCGACCGACGACACGCCGTTCTTCCAGATCGGTGAGACCAAATACGGCAAGCCGATCATCATCCGCGCTTATGAAAGGACGATGAGTTTCGCCGAGACGGTGAAGTTGCTGCTGGTGTCGTTCGACTCGACGCTGAAGTCGAACCTGTCGGTCGGCCTGCCGCTCGACCTGCTGTTCTATGAAAAGGACACTTTCAAGGTCGGCCTCAAAAAGCGAATAAATCAGGACGATCAATATTATCGCACGATCTCGGATAGCTGGTCGAACGCGCTGAAGACCGCCTTTGCCAGCTTGCCTGATTTTCCTGAATGAAAACCTTCGTCTTTCGTGCTCTTTGATCGCGGCTCGATGGGGCGCTACGGAGGCGAAGATGAATAGCAACGAATTCCGCGAATGGTCGCTGCGAGCGGCTGAATGGGGCGCCGACTACAGAAACAGCCTTCGCGAAAGACCGGTGCGGCCGCTTGTCGAGCCGGGCGAAATCTTCAAAAGCATCGACGCCGCGCCGCCGGAAGACGGCGAAACGATGCAGGCAATCTTCGCTGATTTCGAACAAAAGATCCTGCCGGGCATGACGCACTGGCAGCATCCGCGTTTCTTTGCCTATTTCCCGGCTAACGCGGCACCGGCCTCCGTCGTGGCCGAGTATCTGGTTTCCGCGATGGCCGCGCAATGCATGCTCTGGCAGACCTCGCCGGCAGCGACCGAGCTCGAGATGCGGGTCGTCGACTGGATGCGGCAGGCGCTTGGTCTGCCGGCGGGATTCTCCGGCGTCATGCAGGATTCGGCTTCATCAGCGACGCTTGCCGCCGTGCTGACCATGCGCGAGCGCGCGCTCGACTGGCAAGGCAACAAGAGCGGCCTGCAAGGCCAGCCGGTCGTGCGGGTCTATTCTTCCGACCAAGTCCATACTTCCATCGACCGGGCGATCTGGGTGTCGGGCATCGGGGAGGCGAACCTCGTGCGCATTCCGGTCGCGGGACGCTTCCGCGCTATGCAGACGGCGGCTCTGGAAGCGGCGATCGTCGCCGACCGCGAAAACGGCATGCTGCCGGCCGGCATTATCGCCAGCGTCGGCGGCACCAGTACCGGCGGCACCGACGATGTCGCGGCTGTTGCCGCGGTGGCGAAGCGGCACGGGCTCTACCTGCATGTCGATGCCGCATGGGCCGGCTCCGCCATGATCTGCCCCGAGTTCCGGCATTTCTGGGCCGGCGCCGAACATGCGGATTCGATCGTCTTCAATCCGCACAAATGGCTGGGCGCACAGTTCGATTGCTCGATGCAATTCATCCGCCAGCCGGAAGACCTCGTGCGCACGCTGGCGATCAAGCCCGAATTCCTCAAGACACATGGCCGCGACGGGGTCATCAACTACTCCGAATGGTCGGTGCCGCTCGGCCGAAGGTTCCGCGCGCTGAAACTTTGGTTCCTGCTGCGTGCGCATGGCTTGGAAAATCTGCGGACCATGATCCGCAACCATGTCGCCTGGAGCGAGGGCCTCGCCGCCTGGCTGGCTCGGGAACCGGATTTCGAAATCGTCACGGAACCGATGCTGTCGCTGTTCTCATTCCGCCATCTCGCGGCTGCGGGAATCGACCTTGACGAGCACAATTTGCGGCTGGTCAACGCGATCAACAATGACGGCCGCATTTACCTGACGCAGACCCGGGTGGACGGGCAGGTGGCGATCCGCTTTCAGGTCGGGCAGTTCGAAACGACTGCGGCGGACGTCGATACTGCTTTCGAGGTCATCACTGACATCGCGCGGGGCCTAAGTTGATAGCCTCGTCGAGATTGCGCCGGAGCTTTTCTCTCTGCAGTCGCCCGATTTTCATTAGCCGGCTCATACCTGTTCATGGCTTTCGTTTTCAGCTATAGACGAGAAAAACGAAAATGAGAGGTTGCTAGATGTATCTGTCGCCGCGTCATTCCGAAATCATCCAGATGGCCAAAGATCATGGCCGCGTACTGGTCGAGGAGTTGGCGACGCATTTCAACGTGACGCCGCAGACGATCCGCAAGGATCTCAACGATCTCTGCGACCAGCGACTTTTGTCCCGCATTCATGGCGGGGCATTGTTCCCGTCCGGCATCGAGAACATGGAATATGAGGCTCGGCGCAAGATCGCCGCCGAGGAGAAGGAGGCGATCGGCCGCGCAGCAGCCCGGCTGATCCCCGACAACGCATCTCTGTTCATCAATATCGGGACCACGACGGAAGCTGTCAGCAAGTCGCTGCTCGATCACAGCGGCCTGATGGTCATCACCAATAACATCAATGTTGCCAATAGGATGCGCATATATCCTTCGATCGAGGTGGTGATCGCCGGCGGTGTCGTGCGCGGTTCCGACGGCGGCGTGGTCGGCGAGGCAGCGGTCGATTTCATCAGGCAGTTCAAGGTCGATTTTGCGGTGATCGGCGCCTCGGCCATCGACCATGACGGCGCACTGCTCGACTTCGATTTTCGTGAGGTGAAGGTGGCTCAGGCGATCATCGCCAACGCCCGGCATGTGATCCTGGTGTCGGACCAGACCAAATTCGAGCGCACCGCGCCCGTCCGCATCGGCCATCTGTCGCAGGTCAACACCTTCATCACCGATCGTTGCGACATCCCGTCGGTGCGCAAGATCTGTGAAGAGGCAGAGGTTCAGCTGATCGAAACGTCGCTCTCCTAGAGATGCCGCTGCGGCATCTGCCGCCGATCATATTTCGTTTGACATTCGTTATCATTTCGAAATAATCCCGTCACGGTTTCGCAAAACTCAAAAATGCTGCAATGCGAAATCGAGGGAGGATTTCTTTGCGCGCATCACCGATCCATGACATTTTCGTCATCGGTGGCGGCATCAATGGCTGCGGCATCGCCCGCGATGCCGTTGGACGTGGCTTTTCGGTCTTTCTTGCCGAGATGAACGATCTGGCCAGCGGAACTTCTTCGGGTTCGACCAAACTGATCCATGGCGGCTTGCGCTATCTCGAATTCTACGAATTCCGCCTAGTGCGCGAAGCGCTGATGGAACGCGAGGTCCTGTGGAGGAACGCGCCGCATATCATCTGGCCGATGCGCTTCGTGCTGCCATACGCCAAGGGGCTGCGTCCGGCCTGGCTTATCCGGCTCGGGCTTTTCCTCTACGACCATATTGGCGGGCGCAAATTGCTGCCGCCGACGAAAACGCTGGACATGGCCAAGGATCCGGCCGGCAAGCCGCTGAAGCCGTTGTTTCGAAAGGCGTTCGAATATTCCGACGGTTGGGTCAACGATGCCCGGCTGGTTGTGTTGAACGCCCGTGACGCTGCCGAGCGCGGCGCAACCATTCGAACCCGAACAAGGGTCGTCAGCGCCCGACGTGAAGGCGATCTCTGGACGGTCAGGCTTGAAAACGTGCGGACCGGCGATACCGAGGAGGTCAAGGCGCGGTTGCTGGTCAATGCCGCGGGCCCGTGGGTCGACCAGGTTCTTTCGGCCACCGTCGGCCTGAACGACGTGCACAATGTCCGCCTCGTGCAAGGCAGCCACATCGTCGTTGGCAAGAAATTCGACGACCCACGCGCCTATTTCTTTCAGAACAAGGACGGGCGCATCATTTTCGCCATCCCCTACGAAGACGAGTTCACGCTCATCGGCACCACCGACCGGGACTATCCCGGCGATCCGCACGACGTCAGGATCAGTGATGCCGAGATCGACTATCTCTGCGCTGCGGCAAGCGAATATTTCGCGCAGCCGGTCAAGCCGTCGGATATCGTCTGGACCTATTCCGCGGTGCGCCCGCTCTACGATGATGGCGCCTCAAAGGCGCAGGAAGCCACGCGCGACTATGTGCTGAAGGCCGATGGAGGCGAGGGTGCCGCCCCGATCGTCAACGCCTTTGGCGGCAAGATCACCACCTACCGCCGATTGTCGGAATCAATGCTCGAGAAGATCGAGGGTTTTCTCGGCAAGCGAGGCAAGCCATGGACAGCAAACACGCCGCTGCCCGGCGGTGACTTTCCCGTCACCGGCTTCGATGGCGAGGTAGCGAAACTGAAAACGGCGTACCCGTTCCTCGACGCGCGGCTGGCCCGCCGGTTGACCCGGCTCTATGGCACCCGCGCAAGGAAGCTGCTGGGCCTCGCCAAGTCGAACGCCGATCTTGGCCGCAACTTCGGCGCCGATCTCTACGAGGCCGAGGTGCGCTACCTCGTCGAAAACGAATGGGCGATGACTGCCGAGGATGTATTGTGGCGCCGGACCAAGCGCGGCCTGCGTCTCAGCCGTGAGCAGGCGGCAGTGCTCGACGAGTTCATGCGCGGAATAAGCCGGCAGCACGTAGCGGCTGCCGAATAGGGACGGCCGACTGATGCAGAAAGCCTGGGAGGAGGCATCATGCTTGAACTGAGAAACGTGACGAAGACGGTGGGTGCGGCGGAACATATCCGCGACGTCTCGCTGACGCTTCAGCACGGCTCGCTCAACGTCCTGCTCGGGCCGACGCTCTCCGGCAAGACCAGCCTGATGCGGCTGATGGCGGGCCTCGACGTGCCGACCTCCGGCTCGGTCTGGTTCGATGGCAAGGATGTCACCGGCATGCCGGTGCAAAAGCGCAACGTCGCCATGGTCTACCAGCAATTCATCAATTATCCGGCGATGACGGTCTACGAAAACATCGCCTCACCGCTGCGGGTGGCCGGCACGGATGAGGCAACGATCGACAGGGAGGTGCGCAATGCCGCCGCCCTTCTCAAACTCACGCCCTATCTCGACCGCACGCCTCTCAGTCTGTCGGGCGGCCAGCAGCAGCGCACCGCGCTGGCCCGCGCCATCGTCAAGAATGCCAGCCTCGTGCTGCTCGACGAGCCGCTCGCCAACCTAGACTACAAGCTGCGCGAAGAATTACGCGCGGAACTGCCGAAGGTCTTCGCGGCCGCCGGCACAATCTTCGTTTATGCCACGACCGAGCCGCACGAGGCCTTGCTGCTCGGCGGCAACACGGCGACGCTTTCCGAAGGCAGCATCACCCAGTTCGGGCCGACCATCGAAGTGTTCCGCAAGCCGGTCGATCTGGTGACGGCGAGAACCTTCGCCGATCCGCCGCTCAACACCATCGTGCTTGCCAAGAAGGGCCTGGATTTCCTGCTCGAGGGCGGCGTGAAATTGCCGGTGCCGGCCGAGCTCTTCGGCATTGCCGATGCGATCTATACGATCGGCTTCCAGCCCCATCATCTTTCCCTCGATCGGCCCAACGCCGCCGCAGTGCCGGTGCGCGCAAAGGTGACGATCACCGAGATCACGGGATCGGAAAGCTTCATCCATCTCGATTTCGCCGATGCGCGCTGGGTCATGCTGACCCACGGCATTCGCGACTTCGAGCCGGATGAGGAAGTCGAGGTGTTCATCGACCCGCGCCACATCATGGTCTTCGACGAGCACGGCCGCGCCGTGGCCGCGCCGAAGCTGGCGGTTTAGGAGGAAGCGATGGCGCGCATCGACGTCAATCATATCCGCCACTCCTATCTGCAGAACCCGCGCACGGATGCCGATTTCGCGCTGAAGGAAGTGCACCACACGTTCGAGGATGGCGGCGCCTATGCGCTGCTCGGCCCGTCCGGCTGCGGCAAGACTACGCTGCTCAACATCATTTCGGGATTGCTGCATCCCTCGCACGGCCAGTTGCTGTTCAACGGAAGGGACGTGACAAATCTGTCGACCCAAGAGCGCAACATTGCCCAGGTCTTCCAGTTCCCGGTGATCTACGACACGATGACCGTCTACGACAATCTGGCGTTCCCGCTGCGCAATCGCGGCGTGCCGGAGGCCGACGTCGACCGCAAGGTGCGCGAGACGCTGGAGATGACCGGGCTGGCCGATATGGCCAAACGAAAGGCGCGCGGACTGACCGCCGACCAGAAGCAGAAGATCTCGCTCGGGCGCGGGCTGGTGCGCTCCGACGTCAATGCCATCCTGTTCGACGAGCCTTTGACCGTCATCGACCCGCATATGAAATGGGTGCTGCGCTCGCAGTTGAAGCAGCTTCACCGCCGCTTCGGCTACACCATGGTTTATGTCACGCACGACCAGACCGAGGCGTTGACCTTCGCCGACAGGGTGGTCGTCATGTATGACGGCGAAATCGTGCAGATCGGCACACCGGCGGAGCTGTTCGAGCGCCCGCGCCACACCTTTGTCGGCTATTTCATCGGCTCGCCCGGCATGAATGTCATGACGGTGGCGATCGACGGCAAGACCGCGAAGCTGGGCTCGCAGCAGATCGAACTGCCGGGCGTGCCCAAGGCGGGCGGCGGCGCCATCGAGCTCGGCATCCGTCCCGAATATGTGCGCCTGGGCAGCCAGGGCATGGCCGTCCGGATCAGCAAGGTCGAGGACGTCGGCCGCCACAAGGTGGTCCGTGCCAATCTCGAAGGGCGCGAGATCGCCGCCGTCATCGGCGAGGACGAGACGGTTCCGGCTGATCCGAAGGTGCGGTTCGACCCTGCCGGCATCAACATCTATGCCGATTCCTGGCGCGTCGAGATGGGAGCCTGAAGTGGAAAAGACCTGGAACAACAGAGCCTGGTTCCTGGTGCTGCCGGTGCTGCTGCTGGTGGCGTTCTCGGCGGTCATACCGCTGATGACGGTTGTCAATTATTCGGTGCAGGACACTTTCGGCAACAACGTCTTCTTCTGGGCCGGCACCGAGTGGTTCGAGGAACTGCTTTCCTCCAGCCGCTTCTGGCAGGCGATGATCCGCAACCTTGTCTTCTCCTTCATCATCCTGGCGATCGAAGTGCCGCTCGGCATCTTCATTGCGCTCAATATGCCGAAGAAGGGTTGGGGCGTGCCGGTTTGCCTTGTTTTGATGGCGTTGCCGCTGCTGATCCCATGGAACGTCGTCGGCACCATCTGGCAGGTGTTCGGGCGCAACGACATTGGCCTGCTCGGCTATTACGTCAACGCGCTCGGCATCGACTATAATTATGTGCAAGACCCTTATGACGCCTGGGTCACGGTCATCATCATGGACGTCTGGCATTGGACCAGCCTCGTCGTTCTGCTCTGCTATGCCGGCCTGGTCTCGATCCCGGATGCCTTTTATCAGGCGGCCAAGATCGACGGTGCCTCGCGCTGGGCGGTGTTCCGTTACATCCAGTTGCCGAAGATGAACCGCGTGCTGCTGATTGCCGTGCTGCTGCGCTTTATGGATAGCTTCATGATCTACACGGAACCGTTCGTGGTGACCGGCGGCGGACCCGGCAACTCGACGACCTTTCTTTCGATCGATCTCGTCAAGACGGCGCTCGGCCAGTTCGACCTCGGCCCGGCGGCGGCGATGTCGCTGGTCTACTTCCTTATCGTCCTGTTGTTGTCATGGGTGTTCTACACCGTGATGACCAATTACGACGCGGAGCGCTGAGATGAGCCGCGCTGACGAAAGAGCCGACAGAGTGAGCGAGACGACAGCTTCGCAAGGATTGGCCAGCACGCTGCGGCAGGACGAGATCGCACGGCTCATGCGCCGTCGCGGCGAGGAGTCGCGTTGGTGGTGGATCGTGCCGACGCTCTACATCATCGTTCTGCTTTTGCCGATCTACTGGCTCATCAATATGAGCTTCAAGACCAATGGCGAGATCGTCTCGTCGCTGACGCTCTACCCGCACGCACCGACATTAGCGAATTACCGCACCATCTTCACCGACGCGTCCTGGTATTCGGGCTACATCAACTCGATCACCTATGTGGTTATGAACATGGTGATTTCGGTGGCCGCAGCACTGCCTGCTGCCTACGCCTTTTCGCGCTATCGCTTCCTCGGCGACAAACATCTGTTCTTCTGGCTGCTGACCAACCGCATGGCGCCGCCGGCGGTGTTCGCGCTGCCATTCTTCCAGCTTTATTCGGCCTTCGGCCTTATCGACACCCATATCGCAGTGGCTCTGGCGCATTGCCTGTTCAACGTGCCGCTGGCGGTGTGGATCCTCGAAGGCTTCATGTCGGGCGTGCCGAAGGAGATCGATGAGACCGCCTATATCGACGGCTATTCGTTCCCGCGCTTCTTCATAAAGATCTTCATGCCGCTGATTGCGAGCGGCATCGGCGTGGCGTGCTTCTTCTGCTTCATGTTCTCGTGGGTCGAGCTGCTGATCGCCCGCACGCTGACGACCACGGACGCCAAGCCGATCGCCGCGACCATGACCCGCACCGTTTCGGCCGCCGGCATGGATTGGGGGCTGCTCGCCGCAGCCGGCGTGCTGACGCTGATCCCGGGCGCGCTCGTCATCTGGTTTGTGCGCAACTACATCGCCAAGGGCTTTGCCCTGGGGAGGGTATGATGGAGCAGGTCGACAGAAGCCCATGGTGGTGGGCCGTGCTGTTTCTCGCCCTGATCGTTGTGGCCTGGGTGGCACTTCAAATCGATTTCGTGGCAATAACCGTAGGTTTCAGCGATCCGGCAAATATCCGCCTGTGGGGATTTAACCTCTCGTCCAACCTCGATTTTTCGTGGATGGCCTGGACGTGGCCGACCGCGGCCTTCTTTGGAACCATCTTTCTGCTGCTTTGCGGCATGGCGGTGTGGGAATACGTCTCGCCGGGCGGCAATCCGCGCGTCGGCGTGCTGCGCTTCGAAACGACGCGCGGCGACCGCTTGTTCCTGTCGCTGCTTGGCAGTGCCTTTATCCATCTCGCTTGGCTGGGTCTAGTCGGACCCAATCTGTGGTGGGCTCTCGCTCTCTCCGTGGTCTACGCCGTTGGCGTGTTCCGCTACGTATAGAGGGGGAAACTGTTGGAACGGCGGCGTGCCGGCCGCCGATCCAGATCGCACTTTGAACTTTAACAGTGGAGGAAATACATGCGACGGCAATTCTTGACATCAACAACTGCGCTTGTCCTGTTGCTCGGGGCAAGCAACGCCTATGCCGGAATGGACGAGGCCAAGGCCTTCCTGGACAAGGAAATCGGCGACCTCTCGACGCTCGACCGCGCCGGCCAGGAAGCCGAAATGCAATGGTTCATCGATGCCGCGAAACCTTTCGCCGGCATGGATATCAAGGTGGTTTCCGAAACCATCGCCACCCATCAGTATGAATCGCAGGTGCTGGCGCCGGCCTTTACAGCCATCACCGGCATCAAGGTTACGCACGACGTCACCCAGGAAGGCGACGTTGTCGAGAAGATCCAGACCCAGATGCAGACCGGCCAGAACCTCTATGACGGCTGGGTCAACGATTCCGATCTGATCGGCACGCACTGGCGCTACCAGCAGGTGCGCAACCTGACCGACTGGATGGCAGGCGACGGCAAGGATGTCACCAACCCGAATCTCGACCTGAAGGATTTCATCGGCACCTCGTTCACCACCGCGCCCGACAAGAAACTCTACCAGCTTCCCGACCAGCAGTTCGCGAACCTCTACTGGTTCCGTTACGACTGGTTCAACGACGAGAAGAACAAGGCGGACTTCAAGGCCAAATACGGCTACGACCTCGGCGTGCCGGTGAATTGGTCGGCCTATGAGGACATTGCAGCGTTCTTCACCGGGCGTGAGATCGACGGCAAGAAGGTCTACGGCCATATGGACTATGGCAAGAAGGACCCGTCGCTCGGCTGGCGGTTCACCGACGCCTGGCTGTCGATGGCCGGCAATGGCGACAAGGGCATTCCGAACGGTCTGCCCGTCGACGAATGGGGCATCAAGGTCGACGAGAATTCGCGTCCGGTCGGTTCCTGCACGGCGCGCGGCGGCGACACCAATGGTCCGGCTTCCGTCTACTCCATCCAGAAGTATCTCGATTGGCTGAAGGCCTATGCACCGGCGGAAGCCCAAGGCATGACCTTCTCCGAATCGGGGCCAGTTCCGGCGCAGGGCGCGGTTGCCCAGCAGATCTTCTGGTACACCGCCTTCACCGCCAGCATGGTCGACGCCAGCGCCAAGGCCGTGCTGAACGACGACGGCACGCCGAAGTGGCGCATGGCGCCGTCGCCGCATGGCGTCTACTGGAAGGACGGCATGAAGCTCGGCTATCAGGACGTCGGTTCCTGGACGCTGATGAAGTCGACGCCGACCGACCGCGCCAAGGCCGCCTGGCTCTACGCGCAGTTCGTCACCTCGAAGACGGTCGACGTGAAGAAGAGCCATGTCGGCCTGACCTTCATCCGCGAGAGCACGATCCACGACAAGAGCTTCACCGAACGTGCGCCAAAGCTCGGCGGCTTGATCGAATTCTACCGCTCGCCGGCGCGCGTCCAGTGGTCGCCGACCGGCACCAACGTGCCGGACTATCCGAAGCTGGCACAGCTCTGGTGGCAGGCGATCGGCGATGCTTCGTCGGGCGCCAAGAGCGCGCAGGAAGCGATGGACTCGCTCTGCGCCGAGCAGGAAAAGGTGATGAGCCGCATCGAAAAGTCGGGCGTCCAGGGCGATATTGGCCCGAAGATGGCCGAAGAGCATGACCTCGCCTACTGGAATGCGGACGCGGTCAAGAAGGGCAATCTCGCTCCTCAGCTCAAGATCGAGAACGAGAAGGAAAAGCCGGTCACCATCAACTACGACGAGCTGGTGAAGAGCTGGCAGCAATAGGACCGTTTGATGCGGGCGTCCGCGCCCGCATCGCCATGCTCAGGGGAGGCGGCATGTTGCCGTCTCCCCTGTTTGCGTGAACGGCTCGGCGCCATCTGGCGTCGAGACACCGTAGCACCTTTGAATTCGCTTCGACGGGAGAGAGAATGACCGGATACATCCTTGCAATCGACCAGGGAACGACATCGAGCCGGGCGATCCTGTTCGACGACAAGATGAAGGTCGTCGGCAGCGGGCAAAAGGAATTCACCCAATATTATCCGGCCTCCGGCTGGGTCGAGCACGATCCCGAGGAGATATGGGCAAGCGTCGTGGAAACGGTGAAGGCCGCGCTGAAGACAGCCGGCCGCAACGCAGCGGAAGTCGCCGCGATCGGCATCACCAACCAGCGCGAAACGGTCGTCATCTGGGACAAGGAGACCGGCAAGCCGATCCACAATGCGATTGTCTGGCAGGATCGTCGTACCGCGCCGCTATGCCAGAAACTGAAGAAGCTAGGGCTGGAGAAGAAATTCACGAATAAGACCGGCCTGCTGCTCGATCCCTATTTCTCCGGCACCAAGATCGCCTGGATGCTGGACAAAGTGAAGGGCGCCAGAAAACGCGCCGAGAAAGGCGAACTGCTGGCCGGCACCATCGACAGTTTTCTGATTTGGCGCCTGACTGGCGGCAAGGTCCACGCCACTGACGCCACCAATGCCTCGCGCACACTGGTCTACAACATCGAACAAAACGCCTGGGACGACGAGCTGCTGGCCATTCTCGGCATACCTGCAAGAATGCTGCCGCAGGTGAAAGATTGTGCCGATGATTTTGGAATCACCGACAAAAGCCTGTTTGGCGCAGAGATCAGAATTCTCGGTGTGGCCGGCGACCAGCATGCGGCGGCGATCGGCCAGGCCTGTTTCGAGCCGGGCATGATGAAATCGACCTACGGCACCGGTTGCTTCGCGCTGCTCAACACCGGCAGCGATCTGGTGCGTTCGAAGAACCGGCTTTTGACCACCATCGCCTATAGGCTGAACGGCAAGACCACCTATGCGCTGGAGGGCTCGATCTTTATCGCCGGCGCCGCCGTGCAATGGCTGCGCGACGGCATCAAGGTGATCGGCAAGGCCGAGCAGAGCGGCAAATTGGCGGCGGAAGCCGATCCGACGCAGAACGTCTATCTGGTGCCGGCTTTCGTCGGGCTCGGCGCACCGCACTGGGATGCCGAGGCGCGCGGTGCCATCTTCGGGCTGACCCGCAATTCGGGGCCGGCGGAATTTGCCCGCGCGGCACTGGAATCCGTAGCGTTCCAAACGCGCGATCTGCTTGACGCCATGCGCAAGGACTGGAAGGGCGCCTCGGCCAAGACTGTGCTCAGGGTCGATGGCGGCATGGTGGCGTCGGACTGGACTATGCAGCGGCTGGCCGACATTCTCGATGCGCCGGTCGACCGGCCGACAATTCTCGAGACGACCGCGCTTGGTGCGGCATGGCTGGCCGGCTCGAAGGCCGGTGTCTGGCCGAGGGCCCGGGAATTCGCTAGGAGTTGGGCGCTCGAGCGCCGCTTCAACCCAGACATGGATGCTTCGACACGTGCCGCCAAGCTGGCAGGTTGGCGCCACGCTGTGCGCAGGACGCTAAGCATGCAATAAGCAAGTGGCCGCCGAATTCCCAACCTTGTTTAATCAGGCGGGGCTGGTGGTTGCTCGGATGTGTGGGGCGACTCCGAGAGCGGGTCAGGCAGGGTGAGGGTCCATGAAACACCCAGATTGGTATCCTGCTTGGCGCCAAGAAGCCATCGAGCAACTGAGCGCTAAGAATAGAGGCTTGCAAGATGATTTCGGCGTCGGCAGTTGGCCTCGTTATGATTACGCCCTAAAGACTGGAAAGCTTCTTTTCTCAGATCAAGGTGTCGTCAAGGTCGTCGCCGAAATCCAGGTTGCAGGCTCCACAAGCGGCAAAGGTGGCAATTGGCTTTGGGCCTGGGGAAATTCAACCTGCCTGGCGACGTAGTTACCGATGCCCAGCGAGTTCGATCCTTCGGGGAGAAGAACGGCATTGATGAACTGACTCAGCTTTTTGTGACAGATGATAATGACCTGACCGTGCTTGGGTGGGAACTGGCGGCCGTAATGGCTCGAATTTGCAACGCCCGTGGGGTCTATCGTTCTCCTCGTGGCGAAGGGGCAAGCCTCTATCCGACCATCAAGAGCATCAGCCGGGCAAACTGATCTTGATGTCTGCCTGCCGAACGTTCGAGACGCAGTGACTATGGCGGAAATATCAGTGCTTCCTCGCCCAGCAATAACCCGTGCCGTTTCGGGCACGGGCTTGCAGCCTCTAAGCTAGGACTCAGTAAGGCGACCGGCACTGCCGGCGCGGACCGTAGTTGGGCTGGTAAGTGTTGTCAGAAGCGCGATAGCTCCGATAACGGTCATAGCACCACTGCACGTGGGCATCGCCACGATAGACACGATTCTGGCTGTTGACGATGGCGCCCGTAATCAGCGCTCCTGTGGCGAAGGCGGCCAGCGGGAACCAGTAGTCACCGTGACGGCGATAGCCGCGACGATATTCGCGATAGCCGCGATGGCCACGCCAATACATGCCGTCCTCACGCGCAAAACTGCGCCGCGAGAAATCGCGGTTGAAACTCCGGTGCCTCCGCCACGGCTCGTACTGGACGGTCTGGACATTCGAGGTGAGCCGCTGGGCAGGGGGCGCATAGCTGGGCTGAGCGTTGACTGGCACGATCTCCGCGGCAGCGAATGAGATCGAAAGGGTGGTAGCCAGCAGGCCCGACATGATCCTATTCATGATCTTCTCCTTGAAACGCGTGTCCCTTGTCGCGGAAAAACGGGCAGGCTGCGCAAATTGTTCCGCTAAAAATCCCAAGTTGCTGATCTGCAAAGGTTCTCCCGATTCGCTGCTTGTGCTTGTCCCGCAAAGCGCGAGCTTCGGCCTTGCGCGAGAGGGAGGCAGTTCCGTCAACGCCGAAGCGCACCGCACGGCATGCATGACACGGCAGGAAAGTCCGGTTTGGGAGCCGTCTTTTTCCGGTTGACCGGCAGAGGCACTCTCCCTATGTTCCGCGCAATTTCGAGGGCGGCCTTTCTGAGCCCGCGGGAGCGCGTAGCTCAGCCGGTAGAGCAACTGACTTTTAATCAGTAGGTCATGGGTTCGAATCCCATCGCGCTCACCATCAATAAAATTGTACGGCCGGAAACATGGGTAACAGTTTGCACCTAAGACATGGGTGACAACCTCGTGCCGAACGCATGCGGTGGCCTTAGCCACCCGCGCCATCGTCCATCATCGTGCCGGTGAGCGCCTCATAGGCTCTGCTGCACAGTTGTGAATGCGGACAATCCTTCACGATAAGCACTGGCACCACGGTGAGAACCGCTGCGGCAAGGATTTGCAGGCAAAGACCGACGGCGCTTACCTTGCTGTCGAACATGCCGGCCAGGAAAAAGTAGAGACCCTGGGCCATGCAGGCTGCCGTCAGAATGCCCAGAAGCGTGCTGGTCGCTCTTGCGAAGGGCGTTATGTAGCCGTCAGGAAAACCCAGCATGCCGAGATCGGCGGACCATTGCAGCGCCAGCATGACGCTCAGCACTGACCAGACGAGGGCCGTCGTACGAGTGAACAGCGTCTGCTTTGGTTTATTGCTCGGATCGGCCATCGGGGTCACGTCGGAATTGCTTGCCGGGACATGCGCAAGCTCTCGGTCAGATCAGTGAGACGTTGCCGCCGGCATGGCGTTCGAGCCGTCCGGCGAGGTCGAGCTCCAACAGCACCATGAACACTTGAGCGGGATGCAGGCCGGTGTGGCGGATGATCTCGTCGACTGCTACCGGCGTCGGGCCGAGCGCCTCGACGACGCGGTCGCGGTCGTCCTCGCGCGGCGGCGGCGTTGCCGAAAAGTCGGGCGGCTCTTCGAGCGGCGATGTCCTTGGCGTCCAGGCGCCGACCAGCGGCGCGATCGCGCTGGTGATATCGGCGGCCTCGGTGACAAGGGTGGCGCCGTCCTTGAGCAGGCCATTGGTGCCGGCGGCGCGCGGATCGAGCGGCGAACCGGGAACGGCGAAAACCAGCCGGCCCATCTCGCCGGCGAGGCGGGCGCTGATCAGCGAGCCGGAGCGCTGCGCCGCCTCGACCACCACCAATCCCAATGCAGCACCGGCGACGAGCCGGTTGCGGCGGGGAAAATCCTGTGCGCGCGGCTGCCAGCCAAACGGCATTTCGGAAATGATGGCGCCGCCACGCTCGGCGATCTCGTCGCACAGGCCGGCATTTTCGGGCGGGTAGGGCAAATCGAGGCCGCCGGCGAGCACGCCGATCGTCCCGGTCGAAAGGCTGCCCTGGTGCGCGGCCGTATCAACGCCGCGCGCCAGGCCGGAGACAATGCCATAGCCGTCGCGGCCGAGATCCGCCGCCAGCATCCGCGCCATCTTGATGCCGGCCAGCGATGCGTTGCGAGCGCCGACGATGGCGACCGCTGGCAAGCGGAACACCGCACTGTTGCCCCTGACCGCGAGCAGCGGCGGCGGATGATCCATGCTCTTCATCAGCGGCGGATAGTCCGCCTCGCCGATGCCGACAAAGCGGGCGCCCGCACGCCTGGCTGCCTCCAGCTCCGCCTCGGCCTCGGCAATGGACGGAATGCGGGCGATTTTTTTGGCGCCACCCGAAATCATCAGCTCCGGCAGCATCGATAACGCTGCTTCGGCCGAACCGAACCGGTTGATCAGGTCGCGAAAGGAAGCCGGGCCGACATTCGGCGTACGGATCAGACGAAGCCAACTCAGCCGCTGCCGGTCGCTGAGGCGCGGCCCGGAATTGGGCTCGCTCACTCCTTGGCCCCGATCTTACCCTCGGTGCCGGCAAGCAGCCGCGCAATGTTGGCGCGGTGCTTTACGATGACGATGAGGCTCATCGCCGCGAAAAGCCCGGCAATCTGCGGCGTGCTCAGGAGATACAGGGCCACGGGCACGACGACCGCTGCCGTCAGTGCCGCAAGCGAGGAGAAGCGGAACAGGAAGGCCACCGCCAGCCAGACGACGGCGAAGATCAGCGCCACCTGCCAGGCAAGGGCGATCAGCACGCCAAGGTACGTGGCGACACCCTTGCCGCCCTTGAAGCCGAGCCAGACCGGAAAGAGATGGCCTAAAAACGCGCCGAAGCCGGCCCAAAGTCCGAGCTCGGGCGCAAAGCGGCCTGCGATCAACACCGCCGCGGTGCCCTTCAGCGCATCGAGCAGCAGCGTGGCCGCGGCCAAGCCCTTGTTGCCGGTGCGCAGCACATTGGTGGCGCCGATGTTGCCGGAGCCGATGTTGCGCACGTCGCCGAGGCCGGCGGCACGGGTGATCAGCAGGCCAAACGGGATCGAGCCGAGAAGATAGCCGAACACCAATGCCAAGACGGGACTGTAAACCATTGTTCCCCCGAACTTTCCTTGGCCGAGCGGATTTGAAGACGTGACGGCCGCTCCGTCCTACGCCGAAAACACTGTGCGGCCCGCCACCATCGTTTGCAAGACCTTGCCTTGCAGCCGCGCGCCTTCGAAACAGGTGTTTTTCGAGCGCGAGCGGATGCCGCTCTCGCTGACGACCCATGGCTCGTCCAGATCGACGAGCGCAAGATCGGCCAATGCCCCCGGTTTCAGCGTGCCGCCGGGCAGGCCGAACAATCTTGCCGGCGCGGTCGACAGTGTCTCGACCAGCCGGAGCAGCGTCGCGTCGCCATTGTGATAGAGCCGCAGCGCTGCGCCCAGCAGCGTTTCCAGCCCGATGGCGCCGGCCGCGGCATCGGCAAAGGGCAGGCGCTTGGTGTCGACGTCTTGCGGGTCGTGGGAGGAGACGATGAGGTCGATGGTGCCGTCCTTGATCGCTTCGATCATCGCCAGCCGATCTTCTTCAGCGCGCAGCGGCGGCGTCAGCCGGAAGAAGGTGCGGTACTCGCCGACATCGTTCTCGTTGAGCGACAAATTGTGGATCGACACGCCTGATGTGACGTTGGCGCCATCGGCTTTCGCGCGTGCTACCGCGTTTGCCGCCATAGCCGTCGAAATCTTGGCAGCGTGATAGGCGCCGCCGGTCAGCCGAGCCAACGCGAGATCGCGGTCCAGGGGAATCGATTCGGCTTCGCGCGGAATGCCGGCAAGGCCAAGCCAGCTTGCGTAAAGGCCTTCGTTCATGACGCCGGCCGAGGCGAGATCGGCGTCCTGGGTTTCATGCGCGATGACGCCGCCGAAATCGCGCGCATAGGTCAGCGCGCGGCGCATCACCAGCGCGCTGGCAATAGAATGGCGGCCGTCGGTGAAGGCGACCGCGCCGGCCTCGCGCAGCAGGCCGAATTCGGTCATCTCGCGGCCTTCCAGCCCCTTGGTGATCGCTGCCGCCGGAAAGATGTTGACGATTGCAGTGTCCTTGGCGGTGCGCAGCACGAACTCGACCAATGCGACATTGTCGATCACCGGGTCGGTATCGGGCATCATGACGACTGAGGTGACGCCGCCGGCCGCCGCAGCGATGCTCGCCGAAGCAATGGTCTCGCGGTGTTCGCCGCCCGGTTCGCCGATGAAGACACGCGCATCGATCAATCCGGGGATGATAGTCTTGCCGGCGCAGTCGATGATCGTGGCGCCTTCGGGCGCGCCCTGGTTCAAGGCCGCCTTGCCGGCCGCAACGATTTTGCGGCCTTCGACCATGACGGTACCGACCTCATCAATGCCGCGCGACGGGTCGACGATGCGGGCTCGGCTGAAGACCGCTATGCTCATGCGCCGCGGCCCTCGTGGTTTCGACGGGGATCGAGCAGTGCTTCCATCACCGCCATACGTACGGCGACGCCCATCTCAACCTGTTCCTGGATGACGCTTTGCGGGCCGTCGGCGATCTCGGAGGCGATCTCGACGCCGCGGTTCATCGGGCCTGGATGCATGACCAGCGCGCCGTCCTTGGCTGCTTTCAGCTTCTCGGCGTCGAGGCCGAAATAGTGGAAATATTCGCGCACCGACGGTACGAAAGCGCCTTCCATGCGTTCGCGCTGCAGGCGCAGCATCATCACCACGTCGGCGTCCTTCAGACCCTCGGCCATCGAGCGGGTGACGATGACGCCCATCTTCTCGATGCCGGCGGGCAAAAGCGTCGAAGGGGCGACGACCCTGACCTGGGTACCAAGCGCGTTGAGCAGGATGATGTTGGAGCGCGCCACGCGCGAATGCAGGATGTCGCCGCAGATCGCCACGATCAGCTTTGACAGCGGACCCTTGGCGCGGCGGATGGTCAGTGCGTCGAGCAGCGCCTGGGTAGGGTGCTCATGGGCGCCGTCGCCGGCATTGACCACCGAGCAGCCGACTTTTTGGGCAAGAAGTGCTGCCGCACCGGCCGATTGATGGCGGATGATCAATATGTCGGGACGCATGGCGTTCAGCGTCATCGCCGTATCGATCAGCGTTTCGCCCTTTTTCACCGAAGAGCTCGCTACGGACATGTTCATGACGTCGGCGCCGAGCCGTTTGCCGGCCAGCTCGAACGACGATTGCGTCCGGGTCGAGGCTTCGTAGAAGAGATTGATCTGAGTGCGGCCGCGCAGCGTCGATGTCTTCTTGTCCGACTGCCGCGAGATGGCAACGGCCCGGTCCGCCCGGTCGAGCAGTAGCTCGATATCGGCGGGGGAAAGATCGCGGATGCCCAGAAGATGGCGGTGGGGATAAAGTGGCAGGGACGATGCGTCGGTCATCTCAAGTCGCTGCTATAGGGGGGAGGCCTCGCGGCTGCAAGCACCGGCTTGGGATTGGATTGGTTCTCCCCGGTATTTTCGTCGCGCGCCGCTGGCCATAGGCTATAAACCGCCTTGGCTTTGGATTCGCAGCCTTCAGGTGATAAGGACGAAGCGTGACTGACGACGTGACCAACCAGCCGCCGCCGCTGGCCGGCGGCAACGCCTGGCGGGGCGATCCGTTGCTGATCCAGCTTGCCGAGCGCTTTTCCGATCCGGTCCGCAAGGACCTCGACGGGCTTGGTCGTTTCGTTCTGACCCATGAGGCGCAGGAACTGGCCCGTCTTGCCAATGTCGAGACGCCGAAGCTCAGGACCCATGATCGCCAGGGCCGGCGCATCGACCAGGTCGAGTTCCATCCCGCCTATCACGCGCTGATGCGCCGCTCTGTTGCCAACGGGCTGCATTCGTCGGTCTGGGAGAATGGCGACGCCGAGATCGGCCGTCGCCACCAGGTGCGTGCCGCGCGCTTTTATCTCACGGCTGAGCTCGAGACCGGGCATCTCTGCCCGATCACCATGACCAGCGCTTCGCTGGCAGCGCTGATGGCCAGCCCGAAGCTGTTTCGCGAATGGGCGCCTCGGGTGACGACGCGGAAATACGATCAAAGCCAAAAGCCTCCGGTCGAAAAAGCCGGGCTGACGCTCGGCATGGGCATGACCGAGAAGCAAGGCGGCACCGATGTCCGTGCCAACGTCACCAAGGCCGAGCGCGCCGGCAGCGGGTTTTATCGCCTGACCGGCCACAAATGGTTCATGTCGGCGCCGATGTCGGATGCCTTCCTGGTGCTCGGACAGGTGCCGGAGGGACTGTCGTGCTTTCTCGTGCCCCGCTTGCTCGGCGACGGATCCGGCAACGGCTTCCGTTTTCAACGGCTGAAGGACAAGCTCGGCAATCGATCCAATGCCTCGTCGGAGGTGGAATTCGTCAATGCCATCGGCGAGATGGTCGGCGAGCCCGGCGCCGGCGTGAAGACGATCATGGACATGGTGACCCTGACGCGGCTCGACTGTGCCGTCGCCTCGTCGGCGATCATGCGGGCCGGACTGGCCGAGGCTGTCCACCACACGCGCCACCGCAAGGTGTTTGGAACCAATCTGATCGAGCAGCCGCTGATGCAGCGTGTGCTGGCCGATATGGCGCTGGACGTTGCCGCCGCTACCGCGCTGTCGTTCCGGCTGGCGCGCTCCTTCGACGAGGCGGCCGGCGACCGCGGCGAGGCGGCCTTCGCCCGCGCCATGACGCCGGTCGTCAAATACTGGGTCTGCAAGATCGCGCCGCCGCTGCTCTATGAAGCAATGGAGTGCCTCGGCGGCAACGGCTATGTCGAAGAGGGGCCGCTCGCCCGCTACTATCGCGAAGCTCCGGTCAACGCGATCTGGGAAGGTTCAGGCAACGTCATGGCGCTTGACGTGCTACGTGTGCTGGGGCGTGCACCCGGCCTGTTCGATGACGTGCTGTCCGGCATCGACCGCGATCTCGGTGCAGGCGGACGCGGCACCGTCGGCGTGCTCAAGGCGGCAATGCAGGTCGCGGCTACCGACGAGGGCTCGGCGCGGCTGTTGACCGAGCAATTGGCATTGTCGGCGGCGGCGGCAGAGCTTCGCAGGCTGGGGGCAGGGCGGATCGCCGACGCCTTCGTCGAAACGCGCCTCGCCGGCCAGTGGCGCAATACCTATGGCATGATCGATTCGCGCCATGATGCGCGCATGATCATCGATACGCTCTACCCGCCGATCAACTAAGTGCCGTCGCCCAATTCGCTGCCGCTCTCGCGCCCCCTGTGGATGGCCGTTAACCTTAACGAATGGTTTCCATTGCGGCGACCGGTGGCAAAGCCCAGTGTTATGGTTAAGGCAAGGATTGTTCAGCTTGAGCGGCTTTGCCCTGCGAAGCAGGAGCGTCATGCGGCATATTCTGAGCTCTTTTCTGGCATTGCATTGGGCGGCCGTTTTCGCCCTGCTGGCGTTCATCTGCATAGACGGAAATCGAGGCGTCGCGACGGCCCTTGGCGTGCTCGGCGTTCCCGTCCAGAACACTCGATTTGCCGATCTCGAAAACGCTGTCGTCGTGGCGCCGCTCGCCGTGGCACTGCTTGTCGTCGCGGTGCTGTTCTGCTGGGCCTTTGTTGAAGCACTGACCAGCGACGCGACCAACCCGGACCCCGCCGACAGCGTCGTGCGGATCGCCTTCATCTCCGCCTTGGGCGTGCTGTCGCTGATAGTCATCGGCGGCGCCGCGCAAGGCATTAATGGGCTGTTCATGGTTGTCGCGGTGCAATTGGCGGCACTTCTGGCGTCCTATGTCGCGATGCTCGCCGAGCGGCGGTCGGCCGTTGCCGCGGCAGTTCCAGGAACCGGCGAAATCCGAGCGGCCGCCCATGTCATGGCCAAGGCAGCGGCGCATAATTCCTCGCTTGCCCGCATTTCCGGCCGGCTGGATTCGAGGGATGACCGCTAATGCGCACCTTGTTCGCGCTGTGGGCGGCTCCGCTCCTCTTATTTTGGGGCTGGTTCTTTCTGTCGCTCAACGACATCAATTTCGGCTATGTCATGCTGAGCCGCCAATTGCACGATCTCGTCTTCCAGCTCTATGGACAGATGCTGGGCGTTGATCCCGCGCTCATTCCGGGCATGGTGGCGAAAGCTTGCGTATTCGACGGGCTGCTGCTGATGGCGTTCTGGGCATTTCGCCGCCGCAAGGCAATTGGCGGCTGGATCACGGCGATGCGCAACCGCTATTTCGACCAGGCATCGACGCCGAGCGCCTGAAGGCGGTCGAGAACGCCCTGCAGGATAAAAGCGGCCGCCGCCGAATCGATCTTGCCGGCGCGCTTCTTGCGGGAAAAATCCATCTCGATCAGCGTCCGCTCGACCGCCACCGTCGACAGCCTTTCGTCCCAAAAGACGAACGGCAGATCGGTCAATCCAGCCATATTGCGCACGAAAGCGCGGGATTTTTGGGCGCGCGGGCCTTCCGAGCCGTCCATGTTGATGGGGAGGCCGATCACCGCGGCGCCGGCATTTTCCTTCTGTAGCAGAGCGAGCAGCACTGCGGCATCGAGCGAGAATTTCCTGCGCATGATGACAGGGCGCGGGTGCGCGAAGGACAAGCCGCGGTCGGAAACCGCCACGCCGATCGTCTTGTCGCCGAGGTCGAGACCGGCCAGGGTTTTGCCGCCGCCTAGCCGGGCCGGCAACTCCTCGATGGTGATGATGCCCAACGGCTTTTCCTTTGACCGCGACGCCGCACGTCCTATACGCGCAAAGCGTGCGTGGCACTTTAATTTCGCCGTCGGCGTTCTATCCTCTACCGAAACAAAAATCGAGGAAAGCATTGATGAGACTGACCTGGTACGGACATTCGGCATTCCGAATCGAAATCGAAGGCGCGAAAATCCTGATCGACCCCTATCTAGTCGGCAACCCGTCGTGGACGGGCGGCTGGGAAGGGCCGGCCGAAGGGATCACGCATGTCTTGCTTACCCATGGCCACAGCGACCACATCAGCGGCGCCATCGAAGTGCTCAAGAAAAGCGGCGCGATGCTGGTCGCCAATTTCGAGATTTGCATGTACCTGGTCGGCAAGGGCGTCGGTGACAAGCAGATCAATCCCGGCAATATCGGTGGTACGGTCGATTGCGGCGGCTTCACCACCACCTTCGTTCAGGCCCTGCACTCATCGTCCTTTCCGGGCGAGGGCGGCCAGAATACCTATCTCGGCAATCCGGGCGGGCTCGTCCTGCACTTCCCCGAGGACAAGACGCTTTATCATATGGGCGACACCGACATCTTTTCCGACATGGCGCTGATCAACGAGTTGCATGAACCGAAGATCGGCATCGTGCCGATCGGCGACCGCTTCACCATGGGTGGGGCGGTGGCAGCCCTTGCCTGCCTGCGTTTCTTCAAGTTCGAGACGGTCGTTCCCGCTCACTTCGGCACGTTTCCGATGATCGACCAGACCGCCGACAAATTCGTGGCCGGGCTGGACGGATCGGGCGTGAAAGTGGCGTTGCCGAAGATCGGCAAGACGATTACGCTGTAAAGAAAGCCGATCCGGAACGATACGATGCGCTTGAGAAATTCTCTTTGCATTTCCATGCTGGTTGCCGCGTCGCCGGCGCTGGCGGCGGAGGATTTCATCGAGGGCATCTATCTGCAATCGGAGGATCTCTGCGCGCAGGCCAAAAAGGATACGCTGCAGACGGTGATCGAGGGCGGCAATATCGTGCTGTCTGCAAATGGCCTGGAAAGCATCGAATATAACTGTGAGTTCCTGCAGATCACCAAAGCGACTCGCTCGCCAAGCTGGGCGGTGACCGCCATATGCCAGGAACCGGGCTACGTCTTTCCCGATGTTCTCTCACTGACACAGATGAGCCCGAAGCAGATCGACCTGGTATCGGTTCGGCCTGCCGCCGACGAAGGCGAGCAGAGCGGCAACGGCGGCAGTTATTTCCTCTGCGACGGCGTCGCGATGCCATAGGGCAGTTGTCGGCACGATGCATGTTGCGCGGCACGCGCCGCGCCGCTATAGCGCTGGTTTTCCCCGAGGCACAAACATGTCCGTTGATATAAAAACCGTGAAGCGCGTCGCGCATCTTGCCCGTATTGCGGTGAGCGAGGAGGATGCAGAGCGCATGACCGGCGAATTGAACGCCATTTTGGGCTTTGTCGAGCAATTGAACGAGGTCGATGTTTCCGGCGTCGAGCCGATGACCTCGGTCACGCCGATGGCAATGAAAAAGCGCCAGGACGGCGTCACTGACGGCGGCAAGGCAGCCGACATCGTCGCCAACGCGCCGGCGACCGAAGAGAATTTCTTCCTTGTGCCGAAGGTCGTGGAGTAGCTGGCCGATGGCAATCGAGATCGCCGCGGAGACGCCGCTGCAGGACGATGTGCGTGGGCTGGTCGAGGAGCTCAACGCCACATTGCTGGAGCTGACGCCGCCGGAGCATTGCTACCATTTGACGGTCGAGCAGATGGCGGACGGCGACACGACCGTCTTCATCGCCCGCGATAACGGTCTTGCCATCGGTTGCGGCGCACTGAAGCGCCACGATACTGTCGTCGGCGAGGTCAAGCGCATGTATACGCGACCTTCGCATCGCGGCCGCAAGATCGGCGCGAAGATTGTCGAGCGAATCGAGGCGCTGGCGCGCCAAGAAGGGCTTAAGCGTCTGGTGCTGGAGACGGGGGACCGTCATCCCGCCGCCTGGACCGTCTACGAACGCGCCGGTTTTTCTCGCTGCCGTCCGGTGCTGAATTATCCCGATTCCGAGTGGTCGGTGTTTTACGAAAAGAGCCTTGCCTGATGAGCGATCTGACCCAGCTGACGATTTCGCAGGCCCGCGCCAAATTGCGCTCCAGGGAGATCACTGCCACCGAAATCACCGAGGCTTATCTATCGGCGATCGAGCGAGCCAATCCGGCGCTCAACGCCTATGTCGTGGTCACCGACGACAAGGCGCGGGACATGGCCAAGTCCTCCGACGCGAAACTAGCCAAGGGCGAGGGCGGGCCGCTTGAGGGTATCCCGCTCGGCATCAAGGATCTGTTCGGCACCGAAGGCGTCCACACCCAGGCCTGCAGCCATGTGCTAGACGGCTTCAAGCCGCGCTACGAATCGACTGTCACCGCCAATCTGTGGGCGGATGGCGCCGTCATGCTCGGCAAGCTCAACATGGACGAGTTCGCCATGGGCTCGTCCAACGAGACCTCGTATTACGGGCCCGTCATCAACCCGTGGCGGCGTTCGCGCCTCGACACGGTGGTGATGCCGACGACGCATCAGGGCGAGGGCGGCTTCGTTTCGGCCGGCGGCACCAGGACCGCGCGCACGTTGGACAATGCCCAATTGGTGCCGGGCGGTTCGTCCGGTGGCTCGGCATCAGCCGTCTCGGCTTTCCTGTGCGCCGGCGCCACCGCCACCGATACCGGCGGCTCGATCCGCCAGCCCGCTGCCCTCACCGGCACGGTCGGCATCAAGCCGACCTATGGCCGCTGCTCGCGCTGGGGCATCGTCGCCTTCGCCTCGTCGCTCGACCAGGCCGGGCCGATCGCGCGCGACGTCCGCGACGCCGCGATCCTGCTGAAGTCGATGGCTTCGGTCGACCCGAAGGACACGACCTCCGTCGACCTGCCGGTGCCGGATTACGAGGCGGCGATCGGCCGCCCGATCAGGGGCATGAAGGTCGGCATCCCCAAGGAATACCGTGTCGACGGCATGCCCGCGGAGATCGAGGCGCTGTGGCAGAAAGGCATTGCCTGGCTGAGGGATGCCGGCGCCGAGATCGTCGATATCTCGCTGCCGCACACGAAATACGCGCTGCCGGCCTATTACATTGTGGCGCCCGCCGAAGCTTCGTCCAACCTCGCCCGTTACGACGGCGTCCGCTATGGGTTGCGCGTGCCCGGCAAGGACATTGTCGAAATGTATGAAAAGACCCGCGCCGCCGGCTTCGGGCGCGAGGTCAAGCGCCGTATCATGATCGGCACCTATGTGCTTTCCGCCGGCTATTACGATGCCTACTATCTGCAGGCGCAGAAGGTTCGAACCCTGATCAAACGTGACTTCGAAAATGTGTTTGCCGCAGGCGTCGACGTCATTCTGACGCCGGCAACGCCGTCCGCCGCCTTTGGCATCGCCGACGAGGACATGGCAGCCGACCCGGTCAAAATGTATCTCAACGACATCTTTACGGTGACGGTGAACATGGCCGGCCTGCCCGGCATAGCGGTTCCGGCTGGGCTCGACGCCAAGGGGCTGCCGCTCGGCCTGCAGCTAATCGGCCGGCCCTTCGACGAGGAAACGCTGTTCCAGACAGCCCACGTAATCGAACAGGCGGCCGGCACATTTCAGCCGGAAAAATGGTGGTAGGATCGTTTCTCATCTGAGGGGGTGAGGGATGTTCTTCTATGTCTCCAAGATTCTCTGGTTCTTCGTCCAGCCGTTGAATCTCACGATCTTCCTGCTGCTGGCGGGGCTGGTCGCGGCGATGTTCGGTCGGCGGCGATTGGCGACCGCCGGCAGCGCTCTTGCCTTCCTCATTCTGGCGGTTTCGACATGGAGCCCGCTCGGCCCCATGATGCTCAATCGGCTGGAGGAACGCTTCCCCAGGCCGCCGCTGCCGGAAAAGGTTGACGGTATCGTGGTACTTGGCGGCAGTCTGGATGGCGCCGTCAATCTGGTGCGTGGTGGCTATGAAATGAACTCCAGCGGCGACCGGATGGTCGAGGCGGCCGTGCTGGCGCGGCGGTTTCCGACAGCGAAAGTCGTTATCTCCGGTGGCAGCATCGAAACGTTCCGCGGCGGCGAAGGCGATGCAGATACCGCGCCGCGTCTTTTTGCCGCTTTCGGCGTCGCGGCCGATCGGCTGATCCTCGAGAACAAATCCCGCAACACCTACGAGAATGCTGTCTTTACCAAGGAACTGGTGACGCCGAAACCGGGCGAGACCTGGTTGCTGGTGACCTCGGCCTTCCACATGCCACGCGCCAAGGCGCTGTTCGACAAAGCCGGCTTTTCGACCGTTCCGTGGCCAGTCGACTATCGCACCTCCGGTAGGGAAGGCATCACCACGTTCCCCTATCCCGGCGACTGGCTGGAGGTCACCACTGTTGCGATCCGCGAATGGATAGGGCTCATCGCCTATTGGCTGTCGGGCCGCATCGATCGGCCTTTTCCCGGGCCGGGCGGCTGACCGAGCACCGCCTGCCGCGCCGCCGAGAAAAATTGGCGGCGCACCAGTACCGCCAGTAGCAGCAGCGTCGATAGCACGAAAACGGTGGGATCGACGAACCAGCCGAGATAACCAATCGAGAAGAACACGCCGCGCAGGCCCGAATTGAAATGCTTCCCGGCCAGCATGTTCATGCGCGCGGCACGCCAGACTGCCGTTTCGGTGACCGGATTGCGCGACGCCTCGCCATGCGGAATCGGCACGGCGCCGATCAGGATCGAGCAATAATTGAATAGCCGGTAAGCCCAGCCGAACTTGAAGAAGGAAAAGGCCAGGATCAGCACCAGCCCGAACACCTTCGTCTGGAAGGCCGCGCGTGAGGACGTGGCGCCAAACGGCAGGTCGCTCAGCACGGTCAGAACCTGATCGGAGGCGCCGAGCAGGGCAAAACAGCCGCCGATGGCAATCAGCGAACTGGAGGCAAAGAAGGCGGTTCCCTGTTGCAGGCCGCTCATGATGGCGGTGTCGACGATGCGGATCTCGCGTTCGGCCATGGTCCGCATCCAGGCCTCACGCTGCACGTTCATCGCCCTCGTCAGCGACATGCGGCTGACCAGCATTCCGTCGGCGGCGAGCGTATGCAGCACCCACGCGGCAAGGAAGAACCCCAGCGCCGCAAGGTCGGCCATCGATAGATGAAAGGAATCGCTCATGCGTTGCTTTTACCACAGGCCGAGGGGACGCTTCGATGGTCGAAGCTGGAATGTCGCTGCCGGAGCAAACAAGGTCGGCAGGCGCAGCGCCGCGATCTTCAAAACAGCGGAAAACATCATGGCAGTTCCTATATGTAGACCTCAACAGGGTCCCAGGAGAAAACGCCCACGTGTTCCTTTCGGTTTTCGACCTGTTCAAGATCGGCATCGGCCCATCGAGTTCGCACACGATGGGGCCGATGACGGCTGCGCGGCGGTTTCTCGATGAGATTGCGGGAGACGACTGGCCGCGCCCGGCCGGCGCCAAGGTCGACCGCATCGCGGCCAGCCTGCATGGCTCGCTCGCCTACACCGGCATCGGCCATGGCTCCGATCGTGCCGTGGTGCTCGGCCTCGCCGGCCAGACGCCGCAGATGGTGGATCCCGACCAGGCGGACGGCATCGTCGCTCGCATCGCCGCCGAGAAGCGGATTTCGCCGCCTGGCCATCCGTCCTATCGTTTCGACCCGGGAACGGATCTTGTGCTGGATCGCAAGACGCCGCTGCCGGGTCACGCCAATGGCATGGCCTTCTCTGCCTATGATGCCGGCGACCGGTTGCTGCTGAGGCGGGTCTACTATTCGATCGGCGGCGGCTTCGTAGTGTCCGAGGAAGAACTGCAGCGGCTGAAGGCAAGGGGCTCGGCGACAACAGAGGGCAAGAAGGTTCCGTATCCGTTCAAGAATGCCGTCGAAATGCTGTCCCTGGCAGCGAGAAGCGGGCTTTCCATTGCCGAGATGAAGCGCGTCAACGAGGAGACGCAGATGTCGCGCGAGGAGCTCGACGCCGGTCTCGACGGCATCTGGAGCGCCATGAAGGGGTGCATCGAGCGCGGCCTGTCGCAAGACGGCATCATGCCGGGCGGACTGAAGGTGCGCCGTCGTGCCCGGATGCTGCACGACAAGCTGCAAGAGCAATGGCAGCAGAACCGGCCCAACCCGCTGCTCGCCAATGACTGGCTGTCGATCTATGCGATGGCGGTCAACGAGGAGAACGCTGCCGGCGGCCGTGTCGTCACCGCGCCAACGAATGGGGCGGCCGGCACTCTGCCCGCGGTGCTGCGCTACTGGCTGCATTTCCATCCCGAAGCCGACCAGCCCAGCATCCGCGATTTCCTGCTGACGGCGGCGGCGGTGGGCGGCATCATCAAAACCAATGCTTCGATCTCGGGGGCGGAAGTCGGTTGCCAGGGCGAGGTCGGTTCGGCTTCGGCAATGGCTGCGGCGGGACTGTGCGCCGTCATGGGCGGCACACCCGAGCAGGTCGAGAACGCCGCCGAAATCGCGCTGGAACATCATCTCGGCATGACCTGCGATCCGGTCGGCGGCCTGGTGCAGGTGCCGTGCATCGAGCGCAACGCGCTTGGCGCCGTCAAGGCGGTGACCGCCGCTTCGCTGGCCATCAAGGGCGATGGCGTTCATTTCGTGCCGCTCGATGCCGCGATCGAGACGATGCGCCAGACCGGCCTCGACATGAACGAAAAGTACAAGGAAACCAGCCTTGGCGGATTGGCCGTCAATGTCGTGGAGTGCTGAGCGCCAATCTGGCGGCCTGGACCACCACTGTGGAGAAGTCGATCAGGCCGTTGACGCGTTCGCGTGCTGGACTAAACCTTAAACGATGTCTCTCAATCTCATAAAGCTTTGCGTCGGCTGTGACAGCGTCGAGGATCTGGAAGAGTGGATTGCCTTCCGTCTCGACGAGCGGCGCCGCGCCGGCGAACCGGCCGAGCACTACCACACCACCCGCATGGTGCCGACACGCGGCGCCGAGATTACCGACGGCGGCTCGCTCTACTGGGTGATCAAGGGCAATGTTCAATGCCGCCAGCTGATCACCGAAATCCGGCCCTTTACCGATGACGAGGGTATCGGCCGTTGCCATCTGATCCTCGATCCCGAGGTCGTGCGCACCGACTGGCAACCGCGCCGTGCATTCCAGGGGTGGCGCTACCTGAAGCCGGCGGACGCGCCGGCCGATCTCGGCAAGGGCAAAGCCGGGCTGATCGAGATGCCGCCGAAGCTCAGGCGTGAGCTTGCCGATCTCGGCCTGCTCTGACGCCGAGAACCGCGACGCCAAGACCACCAGGCGAAGCGCTTGTCCGCAGTTGCCATCATCACCGGTCCTCCAGGTCGCCTCATCTGGGCTTGCAAGCCGGGGAACAACGCCACATCTTGAATGTCATGAGCGACAAGAAGCAGCCCGTGCCTGCAAAGGCAAATCCTGCGCCGGTCGAGTCTCAATCGAGCACCGGCGAGATCGACGCGTTTCTCCGTCAGGCAAGAACGCTCGCTGCATCCGCCACCGGTTCAGGCAGGCTGATCCTGTCCCTCGACGCGACGATGAGCCGCCAGCCGACCTGGGATCTCGCCTGTGCGCTGCAGGCCGAGATGTTCGACGCCGTCGGCAAGACCGGGGCGCTCAAGGTTCAACTTGTCTATTTTCGCGGCCTTGGCGAGTGCCGCTCCTCCGCATTCGTCCCCGATACCGAAGCTCTGAAGCAGTTGATGACGCGGATCGAATGCCGCAGCGGCCATACCCAAATCGGCAAGGTGCTCGCCCATGCGCTGAAACAGACGGCGGCGGCCAAGGTCAACGCGCTGGTCTATATCGGCGACGCGATGGAAGAAAACATAGATGATCTGGCCGAAAAGGCCGGCAGCCTCGGTCTGCACGGCGTTCCTGTCTTCGTCTTTCAGGAGGGCCATGATGCCGCCGCGGAAAAGGCGTTCAAGGAAATTGCGCGGCTGTCGAAAGGGGCCTGGTTCCGGTTCGATCGGCGGGCTGCCGCAACCTTGGCCGGCCTGCTTTCGTCCGTCGCCGTGTTTGCGACCGGCGGCCTGAAAGCACTGGAGGCCCGGGGCAGGCCGGAGGACCGGCTGATGATCGAGCATCTGAGGGGCGGCGGAAACTGATGGGCGCAATTATCGCTTTTGTAGCATTGCTTCTGGTGTTTCTCGGCACGGTCACTGTCTTCCTGCGCGCCGATCCGGCCAAGCTTGCAGGCGGCATGACGACGCTTGGACCTGTGCTGCTCGGGCTGATTGGCGTCGCCGTGCTGCTGGTCGGGCGCGAGGGTATCGGCGGCTTGATCCTGTCGGCTGCGCTCGCCTGGTACGGCTCCATGCGCATGAATCGGCCGGCAGCAAAACTGGCACCAGGCAAGCGTTCGACAGTTCGTACAGCGGCGCTTGAGATGGAACTCGATCACGATACCGGCGGCCTCGAAGGCCTCGTGCTGGCTGGGCGCCATGAAGGCAAGATGCTTGGCTCGATGGGGCTTGCCGAATTGCAGCAACTCTATCGCGAACTCTCCGGCGATCCGGAGAGCCGCCAATTGCTAGAGACGTATCTTGACGGCAGATTTCCCATCTGGCGCAAAGACGCTGATGCGAATGGTGGCGAAGGGCTGGGTGTTGCGCCAGGTTCTGGCGCCATGACTAAGGAGGAGGCCTACAAGATCCTTGGTCTTGAAGCGGGGGCTGCCGCGGCGGATGTCCGCAAGGCGCACCGCCGCCTGATGCAGCGCCTGCACCCCGATATCGGTGGCACGTCTTTCCTGGCGGCGCGGATCAATGAAGCCAAGGACGTCTTGCTCTCCAATCACAACTAGTCTCCTTCGACGCAGAACTTTCGGGAAAGATATCGTTTCGCGCGCCGCTTACTGCTGGACGGCGTAGCACTCGATCTTCTTCTTTTTCAAAGCGTTGCAGGCCTTCCAGGCAGCGGTCTTCGAACCGAAACCACCGAACCGGGCGCGGTAGTAGGTGACACCGTCCTTGTCGAAGGCGACGGTGAAACCGGAGGCATCGGCCAGAACGGAGGGCGCCTGCTTCGTCGCCTTGTCGAGGAAAGCCTTCGCTTCGGCCTGATTTGGCGAAGAGGCGACCTGTATTGCCCAGCCGGATGGCACTGACGCCGTGCTGACCGGATCGACCTCTGCCGCCGGTTCGGCATAGGCTGCGGCGACCCGGGCTGTCGCCACGTCGTCCACCGTCGACACAGCCGTCGTCTTGACCCTCTTGGCCTGAACGACCGGAGTGGTTTCTTCAACGACGGGCGCATTTTCCTCGACAAGGGAGGCAACGGCATCGTCGTCCGGCTTACTGTCCGGTGTCGGCGCGTCATGCTTCGGTAGAAGCACCTTGGCCAAGGCTGAAATCGGATTGCCGCCACCAGCCTTGGCAATCAGCACGCCGCCGCCGCGCGACGACGCCTTCGGCATGTAGGCATTGATCAACCCGGCCATCTGGCTGTCGCGGCTGCCGCCGGACCTGCCGCCCATGACCACCGCTACGATGCGCCGATCGCCATCCGAGACCGAGGAGACCAGATTGTAACCGGAGGCGCGGGTGTAACCGGTCTTGATGCCGTCGACGCCCTTGATACGTCCGAGCAGACGGTTGTGGCCGTTGATACGCTGCCGCCCATAAAGAAAGGAGCGTTGCGAGAAATAGCCGTAATATTGCGGAAAATGCTCTCTCAGGGCGATGCCGAGCATCGCCATGTCGCGCGCGGTCGTGAACTGGCCGGGATCAGGCAAGCCGTTGGCGTTGCGGAAAACGGTTCCCCTCATGCCCAGCGCCCGCGCCTTGGCGGTCATCATGCGGGCGAAATTGGCTTCATTGCCGCCGAGCATCTCGCCAAGCGCCGTTGCGGAATCGTTTGCCGATTTGGTCACCATCGACAGGATCGCGGTCTCGACCGTGACCGAGCCGCCCCGCTTGACGCCGAGCTTCGTCGGCGGTTCGGCAGCGGCATTGGCCGAGAACACGACCGGGGAATTCTCGCTGATCCTGCCCTTCGCCAATGCCTCGAACGTCAGATAGAGCGTCATCATCTTAGTAAGCGACGCCGGATAGCGCCGGCCATCGGCGTCCGACGAATAAAGCACCTTGCCGGTCTTGGCATCGATGACGATGGCCGCCGACTTGGCCGCCATGGATGAAGCCGCGTCCGCGACGACGAAGCTCATCGCCATAGCGAGGATCATGATCGTTTGGAGGGAGCCCGCGGATTTGGAAACGAAGCCCGACAACGCCTTACGCACTGATAGTTCCTTTGAATTTCCGTTGCCTTGGAGGCGGCAAAGGGTCCTGCCTCACCTCCGGCCACGCTAACGCGCGCAGCGTTACCAATCCGTTTATGGTAACCGCCGCGTTCACCGTTTTCTGCGGGATTGAGCTTCTCTTTATTCGAATCTTAGCGATTGCCGGCAGCTCACGATGCGCATTGCCGCGGAAATCTTGACTTTTTGTGCACTGCACAATATATTTACACGCATTGCACAACGCGGCCCGGACAAGGCGCGTCCATCGTCCAAAGGCAACCGTTCAAGGGAATGCGTGAAATGACCCAGACCTATGAAGATTTCAGCAAATACGGCAAGGAATTTGCCGACACCGGATTGAAGAGCTTTGCATCGCTGTCCAAGGGTGCGCAGGCTATCGCCGCCGAGGCGGGCGAGTACACCAAGAAAAGCTTCGAAGCCGGTAGCGCCGCTGTCGAGAAGCTCTTTTCCGCCAAGTCGCTGGACAAGGCGATCGAGATCCAGTCCGACTATGCCAAGCAGTCCTATGAGAGCTTCGTCACCGAGGCCACCAAGCTTGGCGATCTCTATGCCGAACTCGCCAAGGAAGCCTACAAGCCGTTCGAATCGATCGTCGCCAAGGCGAAGTAAATTCGACGAACGTTCCGAGCCGACCCTGGGCTCGCAAAGACAGACCCGGTCGCAAACGCGCGGCCGGGTTTTTTCATGCCAGCTCGAAATCGGGGCCTGCGGTCTTCACGATTTGAAAAATCGGTCAAGTTTGGCCACCTAGCCATATTGTCAGCTAAACAGAAGGGCTTAAAATCGTCCATCGAACACCTACATGTCGAGGATGCATGAGGATTCGAAAGAGGCAGGACTACGTGACTACAGGTTTGACTGCCACGAGCTACGTGGTGCGAATGCAGAACGGCAGCAACGGCAATGAGGCTGGTCGCGGCACGGCCGTCATCACGCGCACAAAAACCAAGACCAAGAAGCCCAGTCTGTATCGGGTCCTCATTCTTAACGACGACTACACACCCATGGAATTCGTGGTCCACGTGCTGGAGCGCTTTTTCCAGAAGGACCGCGAAGCCGCCACACGCATAATGCTTCATGTTCACAATCATGGGGTGGGCGAGTGCGGGGTCTATACATTCGAGGTGGCCGAGACCAAAGTGTCTCAGGTCATGGATTTCGCCCGACAGAATCAGCATCCGCTGCAATGCGTGATGGAGAAGAAGTGAGGTAACATGCCGGCTTTCTCCCAAGGCCTGGAAAAGGCGCTTCACCAAGCGCTGACGCTCGCCAATGAGCGGCACCATGAATATGCAACCCTTGAACATTTGCTGCTCGCCCTGATCGACGACACCGAGGCGGCCGCCGTCATGCGTGCCTGCAACGTCGATCTCGACGAGTTGAAGCATACGGTCCTCACCTATATCGACACCGAGCTCGACAACCTCGTCACCGGCTACGATGAAGATTCCAAGCCGACTGCCGGTTTCCAGCGCGTCATCCAGCGCGCGGTGATCCATGTGCAGTCGTCAGGCCGCGAGGAAGTGTCCGGCGCCAACGTGCTCGTCGCCATCTTCGCTGAGCGCGAGAGCCACGCCGCTTACTTCCTGCAGGAACAGCAGATGACCCGCTACGACGCGGTCAACTACATCTCGCATGGCATCGCCAAGCGCCCCGGCGCCTCCGAGACGCGGACGCCGCGCGGCGCCGACGACGAGCAAGGCAACCAGGGCGGGGCCGAGCCGCAAGAGGAAGGCGGCAAGAAGAAGCAGCAGCAGGACGCGCTGACTGCTTATTGCGTCAACCTGAACAACAAGGCCAAGGCCGGCAAGATCGATCCATTGATCGGTCGCGAGAGCGAGATCAACCGGACCATCCAGGTGCTGTGCCGCCGCTCCAAGAACAACCCGCTCTATGTCGGTGATCCCGGCGTCGGCAAGACGGCGATCGCCGAAGGCCTCGCCAAGCGCATCGTCGAGGGCGACGTTCCCGAAGTGCTGCACAATGCCACCATCTTCGCGCTCGACATGGGCACGCTGCTGGCCGGCACCCGATATCGCGGCGATTTCGAGGAGCGGCTGAAGCAGGTCGTCAAGGAGCTCGAGGACTATCCCGGCGCCGTGCTGTTCATCGATGAAATCCACACCGTGATCGGGGCAGGGGCCACCTCCGGCGGCGCCATGGATGCATCGAACCTGTTGAAACCCGCATTGTCGTCAGGCGCCATCCGCTGCATCGGCTCGACCACCTACAAGGAGTTCCGCCAGTTCTTCGAGAAGGACCGCGCGCTGGTGCGGCGCTTCCAGAAGATCGACGTCAACGAGCCGACCGTCGAGGACGCCATCGAGATCATGAAGGGCCTCAAGCCCTATTTCGAGGAGTTCCACAAGGTCCGCTACACGAGCGAGGCGATCAAGGCTTCGGTCGAGCTCTCGGCGCGTTACATCAACGACCGCAAGCTGCCGGACAAGGCGATCGACGTGATCGACGAGACCGGCGCCTCGCAGATGCTGGTGCCGGAAGCCAAACGCAAGAAGACCATCGGCATCAAGGAGATCGAAGCGACGATCGCCACCATGGCACGCATCCCGCCGAAGACGGTTTCCGCCGACGACGAGAAGGTGCTGCAAGGCCTCGACATCGAGTTGAAGCGCGTCGTTTACGGCCAGGACACCGCGATCACAGCACTGACCTCGGCCATCAAGCTGGCGCGGGCCGGCCTGCGCGAACCGGAAAAGCCGATCGGCTCGTACCTGTTCTCGGGCCCGACCGGCGTCGGCAAGACGGAAGTGGCCAAGCAGCTCGCCGCCTCGCTTGGCGTGGAGCTGATCCGCTTCGACATGTCGGAATATATGGAACGCCACACCGTTTCGCGGCTGATCGGCGCGCCTCCCGGCTATGTCGGCTTCGACCAGGGCGGCCTTCTGACCGACGGCGTCGACCAGCATCCGCATTGCGTGCTGTTGCTGGACGAAGTCGAGAAGGCGCATCCGGACCTGTTCAACATCCTGTTGCAGGTCATGGATCACGGCAAGCTGACCGACCACAACGGCAAGCAGATAGACTTCCGCAACGTCATCCTGATCATGACCACCAATGCGGGTGCATCCGATGCTCAGCGCGCGGCGATCGGTTTCGGTTCGACGAAGCGCGAAGGCGACGATGTCGAGGCGATCAACCGGCTGTTCACGCCGGAGTTCCGCAACCGCCTCGATGCGATTATTCCGTTCGGCTCGCTGCCGGTGCCGGTCATCCATCAGGTGGTGCAGAAGTTCGTCATGCAGCTGGAAGCGCAGCTTTCCGAGCGTGGCGTGACCTTCGACTTGTCGCAGGATGCAATCGCATGGCTGGCCGACAAGGGCTATGACGAGCGCATGGGCGCCCGGCCGCTTGGCCGTGTCATCCAGGAGCACATCAAGAAGCCGCTAGCGGACGAGGTGCTGTTCGGCAAGCTCAAGAAGGGCGGCACGGTGCGTGTCACCGTCGAGAAGAAGGAAACCGGCGAGACCGGCCTGAAGCTCGAATCGCTCGCCGACGAGGCGCCGGTGAAGCCGAAGAAGGAAGAGCCGGACGACGTGCCGAAAGCCAAGAAGGCGGTGGCGAAGAAGCCCGCCGCGAAAAAGGCGGTGGCGCAGAAGCCGGAGCCGAAGGGCAAGGATGGCGGCAAGCGCAGCCTTGTGCCGCAACTGCCGCGCAAGAACTGACGAACAAGCCAGCAAAAAAAGCCCCGGAAACGGGGCTTTTTTATGACACCTTCCGGTTAAGCACCCGGCGCCCGCCGGAGCGGTTTGCGCCGGTTCAGCTTGCCAGCGCTATCCGTATCTTGCCGGCGTTCTCGGCCAGGACTTCAGGCTTTTCCATCTGTCCGCTGTGCGGCTTCAAGGGAATGCCGTCGAAGCGCGGAATGACATGGACATGGAGGTGGAAGACGGTCTGGCCCGAAGCTGGTTCGTTGAACTGCAAGACCGTGACGCCATCGGCATCGAAGGCCTTCTTTACGGCCCGCGCAACTTTCTGGACGTGAACGAAGAGCGGGCCAAGCACCGCCGGATCCGCGTCGAGCAGGTTGCGCGACGGCGCTTTCGGCACCACCAGCGTGTGACCTTGTCCTTGCGGCATCACATCCATGAAGACGATGACCGCGTCATCCTCGTAGACGCGGTGCGAAGGGATTTCTCCGCGCAGGATTTTCGCGAAGATGTTGCTGCTGTCGTAGGTTGCTTCGGCCATGGCGCGCGCTCCGGTTCTTGGCTCGCTGTCTCGTGTAGCGAAGCTGTTCCGGGCGGGCAAGGACGATCGATCGACATCGGCCATGCCGGCCCGCGCGGCTGAGCGATTGGGTCTCGCTACCCTACTCCGCCAGGTCCTTGCGGAACGGGGTGTGCTCTTCCAGATATTCGCTCATCCGCTCGACTTCGCGGCGCTCGCGATGGAGGTAGTCGGCCACTGCATTGCGCAGACCTGGATGGGCGATGTAGTGCGCCGAATGCATCGTCACGGGCCGGTAGCCGCGCGCCAGCTTGTGCTCGCCCTGCGCACCGGCTTCAACCACCTTCAGCTTGCGCGAGATGGCGAAATCGATCGCCTGATGGTAGCAGACCTCGAAATGCAGGAATGGGTGGTCCTCGATGCAGCCCCAATTGCGGCCGTAGAGCGCGTCGGAACCGATGAAGTTGATGGCACCGGCAATGTAGCGCCCGTTGCGTTTGGCCATAATCAGCAGGATGTCGTCGGCCATGCGCTCGCCGATCAGCGAGAAGAAATCGCGGTTGAGGTAGGGCCGGCCCCATTTCCTGCTGCCGGTATCCATGTAGAACGCGAAAAAGTCGTCCCAGGCCTTTTCGGTCAGATCCTTGCCGGTCAGCCAGTCGATCGAGATGCCGTCGGCGAGCGCCTCGCGCCGCTCTTTCTTCATTGCCTTGCGCTTGCGCGAGGCTAACGTCGCGAGAAAATCGTCGTAGCTCGAAAAGCCTTCGTTGAAGAAGTGAAACTGCTGGTCGGTGCGATGCAGGAAGCCGGCCGCCGCCAATGTCTGGACGTCGTCCTCCGGCGCGAAAGTAACATGCGCGGAAGACACGCCGAGTTTATCCGTCACCGCCTTCAGGCCGGCCGCAAGACCGGCCTTGACGGTGTGGCTGTCCTCGCCCTTGCCGACCAACAGGCGAGGGCCGGTGACGGGCGTGAACGGCACCGCGCATTGCAGCTTCGGATAGTAGCGCCCGCCGGCGCGTTCGAATGCGTCTGACCAGCCATGGTCGAATACATATTCGCCCTGGCTGTGCGACTTCAGATAGCAGGCGACCGCCCCGAGCAGCTTGCCTCGCGCGGTTTCCAGCCGGAGGTGATGGCCTTGCCAGCCGGTGCGCCGAACAGCGCAGCCGGAATCTTCCAGCGCGCTCAAAAAAGCGAATGAAACAAGCGGGTTGTAGCCGTTTTCTGCATCGCCGCGCGTAGTGCCGCCGAGGCTGTCCCATTCAGCGCTGGTGAAGGCGCCGATGCCCGCGGCGATGCGGATCGACAGCTCCGCATTCGCCGTTTGTCTTTCGCAGTCGTCCCCTTGATCCATGAGGCTTACTTAAGCTCGCTGCGGACCCATACAAGCCCGCTCAGGCAAGCCGTACAAGATCGGGCTCGAATCCTTCGAACGTCATCTGGTCGGCATATTTGAAGGTCAGATCGACGGCAGGCTGGTCATGCACGGTCCAGGTGATCACCGGCATGCCGAGTGTCTCTCGCACGAAGGAGACGAACCGGTTCGGCAGGTCGCCGGCGGCGTAGGAGGTGAAGGCGATGTCATGCGCCAGCATGGCGAAATGCGCCTCGATCAGGTGGTTGTCGTTGCCGTAGGCGGTCAACCCGCCGGGTATGCCGGGTGCATATTTCGCGAACTCGCGGATCAGCCAATGGTCGAACGACATGATCGCGGTCTTGCCCTTGTATTGCTTGAGCATCTTGCCGACGCTTTCGACCAGGCCTTCGTCGTGCCCGGCAGCGCCTTTCAGTTCGACAACCATCGGCACACGGCCGTCGACCAGATCAAGCGCCTGCTGCAGCGTCGGCAAATGGTCGGCGGTGCCGCCGACCTTCAGCGCCGTGATCTCGGCAGCCGTACGCTGCCAAACGAAGCCGTCCTTGCCGGTCAGCCGCCGCAGATCGCCATCGTGGATGATGACGGGGACGCCGTCGGATGACAGGTGCACATCGCATTCGATCGCGTAGCCGCGCTCGGCTGCCGCAGCGAAAGCGGAAAGCGTGTTCTCCCAGCGCGTCTTGTTCATGTCGTGGAGGCCGCGATGGGCGACGGGCCGGGCAGTCAGCCAGGAAAGATCGGTCATGGTCGCGGTCCCGGTCATTCGACTTCGAAGATCGCTTCGATTTCCACTGCGGCATTAAGCGGCAGGGAGGCGGTCCCGACGGCGGAGCGAGCGTGCTTGCCGCAATCGCCGAGCACGGCGACGAGAAAATCCGAGGCGCCGTTGGCAACCAGATGCTGTTCGACAAAATCCGGTGCCGAGGCGACGAAGACGGTGATCTTCACCAAGCGACGGATTTTCTCGAGATCGCCAAGTGCCGCCTGGGCCTGCGCCAATATGTTGATCGCACAGTATTTTGCGGCTTCCTTGCCGGTCGCGGTGTCGACATCGCGGCCAAGCAGTCCGCTCGCCTGGAGCTTGCCCTTCTTGAGCGGCAACTGCCCGGCGGTGAACAGCAGATTGCCGGTCCTGCAATATGGCACGTAATTGGCGGCGGGCGCGGCGGCGACCGGCAGCGTCACGCCGAGTTCGCTTAGCCGCTTTTCGATTGTTTCGCTCATGCTATTTCCCTATTGCTTGAAGGCGCCGCGCAGGCCGGGCCGAAATTGCTATTTTTGCCTCGCTTCCGCCACGACTTTTTTTAAGCTGGACCATCTTTCCATGCGGCCTGCCATTAGCCGCGATGATCGGAGCACCCCATGCGCGCAACGCGCCTCGCATTCAACGCCGTCCTCCTGACAGCGGCTTCCTGGGCGGCTCCCGCTTTTGCGGTGCCTGCGCTGCAGGCGCATCGTGCTGTTTACGACATTTCGCTCGACAAGGCCTCCGATCGCTCCGGCATTACTGGCATCACCGGCCGCATGGTCTACGAGTTCAACGGCTCGCCTTGCGAGGGCTATACGGTAAAGTTCCGTTTGGTGACCCAGATCGTAACCAACGACAACACTAGGCTGACCGACCAGCAGATGACCACCTTCGAGGATGCCGAGGGCAAGACCTTCTCCTTCGTGAACAAATCCTTTGTCGACCAGAACCTCGACAAGGAGGTCAAGGGTACCGCAACGAAGGAGGCCAATGGTCTCAAGGTCGATATCGACAAGCCCGAAAAGAGCAGCCTGGAACTCGCGCCGACCCAGTTCCCGACCCAGCAAATGGTCGAAATGATCGGCAAGGCGGAAAAGGGCGAGCGGTTCTACGAAACCAACCTGTTCGACGGCTCTGAGGACGCCAACAAGGTGGTGACCACCACCGTCGTCGTCGGCAAGCAAGCCGATGCCGACAACACCGATCCGGAAGCGCCGGCGCTGGCCAAGCTCGCCACCGACAAATACTGGCCGGTCGACATCGCCTATTTCGACGATGCCGACAAAGGCGGCGAGGAGGTGCCGGAATACCGGATCAGCTTCAAGCTGCACGAGAACGGCATCACGCGCGATCTCGTGATGGACTATGGCGAGTTCTCGATGACGGGCAAACTGGTCAATCTGTCGCTGTTCGATCAGCCAAAGACCTGCCCGTCGAAATAGGCTCGAACCAACGACAAGCCGCCGGCGCTATCCGGGATAGTAGCGCTTGATCTTGCGGGGCATGTCGCATCGACTTGAGCATGCCGCAATTGCCTATCAACGTCTTACGACGGTAAGCGCCGTGGGGGGAGCAGGTTGAGCAGGATCGACGTTTTTGTGGCGCCGCGGCCCAATGCGACGCTGATCAAGGCCATGACATTCGTCAACCGGATTGTCATGCTGCACGGCATTCCGGGGCTTCGCGACCTGTTGCCATTCAACCGTCTGGCCGGTTTGCGCGGCGTCGCCAATGTCCGCCACATCGATTTTCCGGAGGATGACCGGCAAAGGCTGAAGGCTTGTTGCGGTGCGGGCAAGGCGACGTTCATCACACCCAACCATCCCGAATTCTTTACCGACTGGATGATCGACAAGGAGGTCGTGTCGCGGGTAAGCCCGCTGGCGGCATCCTGGGCCACGCATGGCGTCGTCAATGGGCTTGGCCGGCTGATGCAGAAATTCTGGCTGGCCAACAATCTGATCGCGCAAATCCCGGGCAATAGCGCGGCGGCCAAGGAACATTCGGTGGCCTGGGCGCTGAAAGGGCACGGCGTGCTCCTGCATCCCGAAGGCGGTGTCGGCTGGCATGCCAACATCGTTGCCCCGCTGCTGCCAGGCGCGGTCGAAATGGGGTTCGAAGCGCTGAAGCGCGGCCGCCTGATGGATCCGGATTTCAAGGTTTGGATCGCGCCCGTGATCTGGAAGCTCGCTTTTACGGGGAATGTCGAGGCAGCGCTGGCAAAGGAATGCGCCTATGTCGAGCACAGCCTGAAGATCGAACGCCGTGCCGCCGATACGCTGCCGGAGCGCGTCCATCATATCTACGCGACGCTAGTATCGCGCGACGAGGCTGCAAATGGCCTGCGGCCTGATGAGCGGGCTTCATATGCCACACGTCAGAAGGATCTGCTGACCGAACTCGGCCGTCGCCTTGCCGAACTTGTTTCGCTCGAAGCCGGCACGCTCGACAATGCCGAGCTTTTGCGCCGGTCGCGGCGCTGGCTGCGGGAAAACACGGACGGCACCGGAAGCCAAAAGCAGGTCCGAACGCTGGCAGATACGATCCAGCGCCTGCAGCGTGTCGGGCCGTGGGCTTCGGCCAATCCGCGCATCACGCAGGAGGAGATCGCCGAACATTTGAAGCGGATCCGCAACGATTATTGCAAGGGTACACTGCGCGATACGATCAACCGTTTCGTGCCGCAGCCGGCCGGCCCACGCCGCGCCCATATCCGGGTACCGGAGCCGCTAGGCTTGCACGCCTATCAAGGCTCCGTCGAGGAGGCGCTCGCCGAACTGCACGACCGCATGCAGGCGACCATCACCAACACCATGGCGCAACTCGAGGCCGGCGGCGGCTTCATTTTCTACGCCAATCCCTTCTATCATCGTTAGCGGCGTGTTGGTCGGCGCAAGATGAAGGAGTGCGGCAAGCCTCATGGCGGTCTATGTCGATGCGGCGATCTGGAAATGGGTCGGCCACCGCTGGTGTCATCTGCTGGCAGACGATACCGACGAGCTGCATCGCTTCGCCGGGCAGCTCGGCATCAAGCGCTCGTCCTACCAAGGGCCGCCGAAGACATCGGCGCCACATTATGACATAACCGGGTTCGAGCGCGACCGCGCGGTGCGGTTAGGCGCCATCGAATGCAGCCGCGACGAGATCGTCGCTGTTTTCCGGCGTGTGCGGGTGCCGAAGGGAAAGATGCGACGATGACACCGGTGCGCTGATCGCCGCACGCTGAGCCGCACGACGCCACAGCGCTTGCGTTTGTCGCGCTTCCCCTCTATATGCGCGCTCATTCCACACACGGACTTTGGTGTCTGCCCGGGAGAAATCCGGCTGAAACCTCCGGTGGCGTTCGAGGACAAAGTCCAAAAATGCCTGTGTCCGTGGAGGCTAACCGGAAAGGAAATAAGAAATGGCTCTGCCTGATTTCAGCATGCGCCAGCTATTGGAAGCTGGCATTCACTTCGGCCACCAGACCCACCGCTGGAACCCGAAAATGGCGCCCTATATCTACGGCGCCCGCAACAACATCCACATCATCGACCTCTCGCAGACGGTGCCTTTGCTGCACCAGGCGCTGAAGCAGGTTTCCGACACTGTTGCCAAGGGCGGCCGCGTGCTGTTCGTCGGCACCAAGCGCCAGGCCTCCGACATCGTCGCCGATGCCGCGCAGCGTTCGGCCCAGTACTATGTCAACTCGCGCTGGCTCGGCGGCATGCTGACCAACTGGAAGACGATCTCGAATTCCATCCAGCGCCTGCGCAAGCTCGACGAAATGCTGGCCGGCGAGGCTCAGGGCCTGACCAAGAAGGAGCGCCTCAACCTCGATCGCGAGCGTGAGAAGCTCGACAAGGCGCTGGGCGGCATCAAGGATATGGGTTCGACGCCCGATTTGATGTTCGTGATCGACACCAACAAGGAAGCGATCGCCATTCTCGAGGCCAAGCGTCTCGGCATCCCGGTCGTTGCCATCATCGATTCCAACTGCGACCCGGACAAGATCGACTTCCCGATCCCCGGCAACGACGACGCGGCCCGCGCCATCCAGCTCTATTGCGATCTGATCGCCAAGGCAGCTATCGACGGCATCGCCCGTCAGCAGGGCGCGCTCGGTGTCGATATCGGCGCATCGGTCGAGGCTCCGGTCGAGCCGGCGCTCGATCAGACCCCGGCCGCCGAGAGCCCGGCTGCCCAGACCCCGGAAGCATAGTAGCGAAGGCCGGCTGCGGCCTTCATCTTTCCAATATGTTGGCGCGGTAAGCGCCACCGGCACCAGGCGCATCATCGAAAATCGATGGTGCGTCGTCAGTGCATTTAGACAAAGAGGCGACAATGAGCATTTCGGCTGCACAGGTCAAAGAACTCCGCGACTTGACCGGCGCGGGCATGATGGACTGCAAGGCGGCGTTGAATGAGACCAACGGCAACATGGAAGAAGCCATCGACTGGCTGCGCAAGAAGGGCATTTCCAAGGCCGACAAGAAGGCTGGCCGTACCGCTGCCGAAGGCCTGATCGGTGTCGATTCCGGCGTCCGCGAGGCAGCGATCGTCGAGGTCAATTCCGAGACGGATTTCGTTGCGCGCAATGCTGCGTTCCAGGAGATCGTCGCCAATGTCGCGAAGGTTGCGCTCGCCCATGGCGGCAAGACCGAGGCCGTTGCCGCTGCTCCCTATCCGGGCTCGGGCAAGTCGGTCACTGAGACCATCAAGGACGCCGTCGGCACCATCGGCGAGAATCTGGGCTTCCGCCGCTCGGCCAAGCTCACCGTCGAGCACGGCGCTGTCGCAACCTACGTTCACAATGCGGTCGCCGACGGCCTTGGCAAGCTCGGCGTGCTGGTGGCCATCGAGACGACGGGCAACGCGCATGCCGCGAACGCCTTCGCCCGCCAGGTTGCCATGCATGTCGCTGCCACCAATCCGATGGCCTTGACCACCGAAGAGCTCGATCCGGTCGCGGTGGAGCGCGAGAAGGCGATCTTCGCCGACCAGGCGCGCCAGTCCGGCAAGCCGGAAGCGATCATCGAGAAGATGGTCGAGGGCCGTTTGCGCAAGTTCTACGAAGAGGTCGTGCTGCTCAAGCAGGCTTTCGTGCTCAATCCCGACATCACCGTCGAGAAGGCGCTGAAGGATGCCGAAAGCGAGATCGGCGCGCCAGCCAAAATCGCTGCCTATCTGCGCTTCGCGCTCGGTGAGGGCATCGAGAAGGAAGAGACCGATTTCGCGGCGGAAGTCGCGGCAGCGGTCAAGAAGTAAACTATCCGCTCGAAAGGCTTTTTCGGCCGGGTGTCCGCGAGGATGCCCGGCCGATTTCTTGTGCGGTGTCGATGAAGGCGCGGAGCTTCGGGGCCATCGCGGCGCGGCGCGGGAAATAGAGGAACAGTCCCGGTTCCTCGATCGATGCCTCGCCAAGGACTTCGACCAGCCGGCCTGCTTCGATGTCGGGCTTGACAAGCGGCTCGAACAGATAGGCGAGGCCGATGCCGGCAAGCGCCATGTCCCTTGCCGACAGCGGATCGCTGACGACCACGCTGCCGCGTGTCTCGACGCTGATATCCTTGCCCTGGTCTGACAGATCCCAGCGATAGAGCGCACGTGATCGCAACAGCCGATATCCGATGCAGTTGCGGGTGGAGAGATCAGCAATTGTTCGCGGCTTTCCGTGGCGGCCGACATAGGCCGGAGAGGCGACAATGGTCGTCCGGAACGGCTGAGTCAGTCGCACCGTCACCATATCCTCGGCGATCATCTCGCCCAGCCGGATGCCGGCGTCGAAACCCTCGCCGACGATATCGCTCAGACGTTCGTCGGTGACGATCTCCACCGTCACGTCAGGGTAACGCTCCGCCATCGCCGTTAGGATGGGCATCAGCGCCAGAGGCAGCGACAAACGCGGCGCGTTGATCCTGAGCAGTCCGCTTGCCCGGCCTTTGACCGAGCGGATGCGTTCGATCCGGTCGGCAATGTCTTCCAACGCCGGCTCCGCCGCAGCGACAAGCGCGGTGCCAGTCTCGGTCAGCGAGACGCTGCGCGTGGTGCGGGCAAACAACGGCTGGCCGATTCGCTCCTCTACCAGCCGCACCGCATGGCTGACCGCTGACGGGCTCATGCCGAGCTCGGCGGCCGCCGACGCGAAGCCGCCACGCCGCGCGACGGCAACGATTATAGGTAGGTTGCTAAGCAGATCGCGGTCCATTCATGCATGATATCGCATAGTCCATTCGGATAATGCAATCTTATCGGCGGGGAAAGGAGGGCGCATCTTTGGCTGCATCACACGGCAATCGCCGAGCAGCCAAGGAGACGTCTAATGACCGACCTCGATTCCGAACGAACCCGCAATCTCGAGACCGTGCGTAAATTCTTTGATCTGATGCACCGCAAGGACATTGAGGCATGGGGCGACCTTTGGGCTGAAGATGGCCGTATCCTTGTCTTCTACCCGCCGGCAGGATTTGGAAACAGCATCGATGGCAAGGCCGCGATCCTGGCGGCCTTCCGAATCCTTCGATTCGCAGCTGACAGCCATCTATCCGGCAGCGGATTCGGACGCGATCGTCGTTGAGTACAAGAACCGCGCGGTGCTGATCGGCGGCACTGAGTACACCAACAACAATATCGCGATTTTCCGCTTCAAGAGGGGTCTGATCAGCGCCTACCACGATTATTTCGATCCGCGCCGGTTCCAGGTGGTGGTCGATGCGCTGGCCAAGGCCTGACCCCAGGCAAGACCTCAATCCCGCTTTTCAAATTTTAAGAGAAAATCCATGACCATGTCCTACTACACGCTCGGCAACAGCGGACTGCGTGTCACCCGCCTGGCGCTCGGCACCATGACGTTCGGCACGGAATGGGGCTGGGGTGCGGAGAAGGAAACCGCGCGCGCGCTGATCGATGCCTATGTCGAAGCCGGTGGCAATTTCTTCGACACCGCCGATCTCTATACCGGTGGCACGGCCGAAACCTGGCTCGGCGAATTCATCGCCGAGCGTGGGCTGCGCGACAAGGCGGTGATCAGTACCAAATTCACCTACAACGCCGAACCGGGCAACCCGAACGCCGGGGGCAACGGCCGCAAGAACATCCTGCGGGCGGTAGACGGTTCGCTGAAGCGGCTAGGCACCGACTATATCGACCTCTACATCCTCCATACCTGGGACAGGCTGACACCACCGGAGGAGGTGATGCGGACGCTGGACGATCTGGTGCGCGCCGGAAAGATCCGGCATGTCGGTCTGTCCGACGTGCCGGCGTGGTACGCAAGCCGGGCGCAGGCGGTCGCAGAGCATCGCGGCTATGAACCGGTTTCGGCGCTTCAGCTCGAATATTCGCTGGCCGAGCGCAACATCGAGCACGAATTCGTGCCGTTCGGCACGCGCTATGGCGCCGGAATCATGGTCTGGAGTCCATTGGCCAGCGGCCTGCTCAGCGGAAAATACCGTTTCGATACAATCGTCAAGGATGGTGGCCGGCTGGAGACAATGCGTGGTTCGACCAATCCCGGTTTCCAGAAATTCACCGATCGCAACTGGCAAATCGTGGCCGAATTGGAGACGGTTGCCGGCCAGCTCGGCCGCAGCATGGCCCAGGTCGCCCTGAACTGGACGGCAAACAGGCCAGGCGTTGCGTCCGTCATCGTCGGCGCCACCAGGCTTGACCAGCTCAAGGACAATCTCGGCGCGCTTGATTTCGACATTCCCGAGGATCTTCGGGCACGGCTCGATGAGGTTAGCCGGCCGGTCACGCCCTTTCCGTACTCGTTCTTCGGCCCTGAAATACAAGGCGGCCTGACCGGTGGGCAGGCGGTTGGCGGTAAGCCGGCAAGTTATCTGCCGGACCTGCTCATGCAAGGCACTTTTGCCGGCGTGAGCTGACGGCTATCCCGGTCCACGATCTCAACTTTCCGGCTCGGGCGCCGCGTGACATCGCGGCGCCCTTCGTGTATCGGAACGCCCAGTGTTTCGGGGCGCACCGAAACGCGTCACACGCACGATGACGAGGACCAGATGACGGTGAAGCCCCTCTACCGACGTGTCTTGCTGAAAGCATCGGGCGAAGCGTTGATGGGCGAGCAGCATTTCGGCATCGACGTATCGGTGGTCGACCGCATCGCCGCCGACATCGCCGAGGCCCGCGCACTGGGCATCGAAGTCGGTGTCGTCATCGGCGGCGGCAACATCTTCCGTGGCGTCGCGGTTGCCTCGAAGGGCGGCGACCGTGTTACCGGCGACCATATGGGCATGCTCGCCACCGTCATAAACTCGCTGGCGCTGCGCACCTCGCTCAACAAGATCGGCGTCGACGCCGTGGTGCTGTCGGCGATCGCTATGCCCGAGCTTTGCGAAAGTTTTTCGCAGCGTCAGGCGACCGCCTACATGAACCAGGGCAAGGTCGTTATCTTCGCCGGCGGCACCGGCAATCCGTTCTTCACCACCGATTCGGCTGCAGCCCTTCGCGCCGCCGAGATCGGCGCCGATGCTCTGTTCAAGGGCACCCAGGTCGACGGAGTCTATTCGGCTGATCCCAAGAAGGACCCGCACGCGACACGTTTCGAGCGGATCAGCCATGACGAAGTCATCAAACGCGGGCTTTCGATCATGGATACGGCGGCGATTGCACTTGCGCGCGAAAACAACATTCCGATAATCGTCTATTCGATCCACGAGAAGGGTGGTTTCGGCGATATCCTGAGGGGCGGCGGCCGTTGCACGGTTGTAGCAGACGATTGACCGGACCCATGAACCCGAAAGGGACCGGTTGCGGATGAGGCTCGAACAGGGCTTACCCTAAGCAGTGAACCCGGGTTAACGGGTCGAGGAGACGATGATGAGTGGCGAATACGACGATCTCAAACGGCGCATGGACGGGGCGATCGCCGCGTTCAAGCATGATCTGGCTTCGCTGCGCACGGGCCGCGCGTCGAGCAACCTGCTCGATGCCGTCCAGGTGCAGGCCTATGGCACCACCATGCCGATCAACCAGGTGGCAACAGTGTCGGTGCCGGAACCGCGCATGATTTCGGTTTCGATCTGGGACAAGTCGATGGTCAGCGCCGTCGACCGCGCCATCCGTGAAGCCAATCTCGGCTTCAATCCTATCGTCGACGGTACCAATCTCAGGATTCCGCTGCCCGAGCTCAACGAACAGCGCCGCAAGGAGCTGGTCAAGATCTCGCACGGTTATGCCGAGAATGCCCGCGTCGCCGTGCGTCACGTTCGCCGGGACGGGATGGACTTTCTGAAAAAGGCAGAAAAGGACGGCGACATCAGTGAGGACGACCATCGCAAACGGGCCGACCAGGTTCAGAAACTGACCGACGAGACAATCAGCACCATCGACCACCTGCTTTCCGATAAGGAAGCGGAAATCATGCAGGTCTAGGGTCTGGCCACGGCTGGCCCGGAAGCGAGAATATGGCAACGCCCGCGCATGTCGCGATCATCATGGACGGAAACGGACGCTGGGCCAAGGCGCGCGGCTTGCCGCGGCTGGCCGGTCACCGCGCCGGCGTCGAGGCGCTGCGCAAGACAGTGCGCGCCGCCCCCGGCCTCGGCATCTCCTTCCTGACGGTCTATGCTTTTTCATCGGAAAACTGGTCACGGCCGAAATCCGAAGTCAGCGACCTCATGGGCCTGCTGAAGCTTTTCATCCGACGTGACCTCGCCGAGCTGCACCAGAGTGGGGTGCGGATCAGGGTCATCGGTGACAGGGCAGGGCTGCAGCCCGACATAAGGGGCCTGCTCGAGGAAGCCGAAACGCTCACTCTCAGCAACGAGGCGCTGACACTGGTCATTGCCTTCAATTACGGCGGGCGCGACGAGATCGTGCGCACTGCGCGCAAGCTCGCAGCGGCGGTGGCGCGCGGTGAGATCGAGAGCGAGGCGATCACGGCCGATTCCTTTGCCAGCTCGCTCGATACAGAGGGCATTCCGGATCCGGAACTGGTCATCCGCACCAGCGGCGAGCTTCGGCTGTCCAATTTCCTGTTGTGGCAGGCAGCCTATAGCGAGCTCGTTTTCCTGCCTTGCTACTGGCCCGACTTCAGTCGCGAGCACCTGTCCGATGCACTGCGCGATTTCGCCGGCCGCGAGCGCCGCTTCGGTGGACTTGCCGCCCAAGATGTCGCCTCAGGCTGAGGAATGAGCAACCTTCAGCTCCGGGTCATTTCGGCCGTCGTGCTTGCCATCGTCACGCTTGGCCTGACCTGGCTCGGCGGACTGCCCTTCCGGTTGCTTTGCGCTGCCATGGCGGCGGGGATCTTCTACGAGTGGACGCGGATGAGCCGCCCCGTTGCCCCGGCAGGTGCTAATGCTACGGCAGGTCTCGGCTTTCTGCCCGAGGCGCTGATCGTGGTCTTTATTGGTGCCCTCGTCGCCAGCCTGCCTGCGTCTTTGCTGCTGCCGCTCGTCGCGGCTCTGGTTGCTGTCGCTGCCGTCGCGGCTTTCATGCGCAGGGCAGGACCGTGGGAAGCATCCGGCCTGGCCTATGCGGCCGCGTCCGGCCTGTCGCTGGCTTTGCTGCGCGACGGCGACCTTTCCGGGCTGCTAGCCATTCTGTTCCTATTCGCCGTGGTTTGGGCGACCGATATTTTTGCCTATTTCGTCGGCCGCTCCGTCGGCGGCCCAAGGCTGGCGCCGTCGATCTCGCCGGGCAAGACGCGGAGCGGGGCGCTCGGTGGGGTGGTCGGCGGCGTAGTGGCCGGGCTGCTTCTGGCCGCCGTAGCCGGAACGGGCAACCTCGTCGTGCTTGGCGTGGTCGCACTGGTACTTTCGATCGTCGCGCAGGCCGGCGATCTGTTCGAATCATGGGTCAAGCGACGCCACGGCCGTAAAGATTCCGGCACGCTGATACCCGGCCACGGCGGCATCATGGACCGGGTCGATGGGCTTGTCGCGGCGGCTTTCGCCCTATACGTCATCGGCTGGATTGCCGCGACCGCCGATCATCCGGCACAGGGGCTGTTTCCGGTTTGAGCGGCATCGTCGGTGGGCCGGGCGCGGGGCTGCGTCATGGATTCGCCTGGATTGATGTCACAGTCGCGGCGTGATCTGTGCCGTGGATGAATTTGAGGGCATGAATTGAACGAGATTCTTCACGCGGTTTTCAGCACAGAGGGCTTTGTCCTCGGCACGCTGGTGCCTTTCCTGTTCGTGCTGACCGTGGTCGTTTTTGTCCACGAAATGGGCCATTACCTCGTCGGGCGTTGGTGCGGTATCGGCGCAAAAGCTTTCTCGATCGGTTTCGGCCCTGAGATCATAGGCTTCAACGATAGCCGCGGCACGCGCTGGAAGCTTTGCGCCATACCGCTCGGCGGCTACGTCAAGTTCGTCGGCGACATGAACGCGACATCGAGCCAGCCCAGCTCGGAGGAGATCGAGGCGCTGAGCGATGAAGAACGCAAGGTTGCCTTCCACACGCAGCCGATCTGGAAGCGGGCGGCGACCGTCGTGGCGGGGCCGCTGTTCAACTTCCTGCTGACGATCGCCGTCTTTGCCGTGCTATTTTCCGTCCATGGCCGGCCCGTGCTGGAGCCGATGGTGGCTGAGGTCACCGTCGGCAGTCCGGCCGCCGCGGCCGGCATCATGCCCGGCGACCGATTCGTCAGCGTCGACGGCAGCAAGGTCGAGACCTTTGCCGACGTCCAGCGTCTGGTTTCCGGCCGCGCCGGCGACAGCATCACCTTCGTCATGCTACGCGGCGGCAAGGAAATCACCGTCACGGCGACGCCGCGCTTGATGGAACAACAAGACGCACTGGGCAACAAGGTCCAGGTGGCCGTGATCGGCGTCGTCAACAACAAGGAACTCGGCCAGCCACGGCTGATCACCTATAGTCCGGCCGGGGCGGTCGGGGCAGCGGTCCAGGAAACCGGACACGTCATCCAGCGTACCGGCCAGTTCCTGCAACGTTTCGTTGTCGGTCGCGAGGACAAGTGCCAGCTGGGCGGCCCCATCAAGATCGCCAAGATGTCGGGTCAGGCGGCAAAGCTTGGCTTTGAATGGCTCGTGCAGCTTGTTGCATTCCTGTCAGTCGGGATAGGGATTCTCAACCTTTTGCCGATTCCCCCCCTCGACGGAGGGCATCTTCTGTTCTACGGCGTGGAGGCTGTCATCCGGCGGCCGGTGTCCGAACGCATGATGGAAATGGCTTACCGAAGCGGCCTCATATTGGTGCTCGGGTTCATGGGCTTTGTTTTCTGGAACGATCTGTTTGGGTGCTGAAATCATGAAGGAATTTGGCTTCGGCACGAGCAATGTTGAGACGCCGTTTACCATGCGTGGGGATATGCGTGACGCGAAAGCCACGCCGCAGGGTTAAGTAAATACAAATTAACCAGAAGCCTTGCGTGTAGGGAAAATCCGGTTAATACGGTAGGGGAAATTACCGCACGTCCGGTTTTCTCGCCGTGGGGACTTCGAGAAAAGGTACAAAAGCCCGATGAAGGCAGCATCCAAGTTTCTGAGCGCCGCGTCCGCGGTGGCTATGTCCGCCGCTCTGGTTGTACCAGGCGCGCTCGCAGTGCAGTTCGTTGCCACATCGGCCGCCGAGGCGGCTGTCGTCTCCAGAGTCGAAGTCACCGGCAATCAGCGTGTCGACGCGGACACCATCCGCAATTACGTGACGATCAAGCCCGGCAAGGCGTTTTCCAGTTCGGACATTGACGATGCGGTCAAGGCGCTGTTCGGCACCGGGCTGTTTTCGGACGTGCAGATCAACCAGGTTGGATCGACGCTGGTCATCAAGGTGTCCGAATACCAGGTCGTCAACCAGGTGCTGTTCCAGGGCAACAAGAAGCTCAAGGACAACGCGCTTGAAGCCGCGGTGCAGTTGAAGCCGCGCGGCACCTTCTCGCAACAGCAGCTCGACGCCGATGTCGAGGCGGTCAAGGCCGCATACCGGCGTATCGGCCGCGACGACGCCGCCGTGACCACCCAGATCATGGATCTCGGCGACAACCGCGTAAACGTGGTCTTCAACATCAACGAAGGCGGCCGCACCCAGATCGCAGCGATCAATTTCGTCGGCAACAGCGCCTATTCGAGCCGCCGGCTGTCGGACATTATCTCCACCAAGCGCTCGTCCTTCCTTTCGTTCGTGCTGCGCGACGACGTTTATGACGAGGACAAGCTGCGCGCCGACCAGGAGCTGCTGCGCCGCTTCTATTACAATCACGGCTATGCGGACTTCCAGGTCGTCTCGGCCGTCGGCGAACTCGACGACACCACCAACAAATACACCGTCACCATCACGGTGCAGGAGGGCGAGCGTTATACGTTCGGGGATGTCAGCGTCGAAAGCACGATCCCCGAGGTCGACAGCAAGTCGCTTGAATCAGTAGTCGAGACCCACAAGGGCGATGTCTACAACGCCAAGAACGTCGAGGACACGATCATCGCGCTGACCGAGAAGGTGGCTGGGTCCGGCTATGCCTTCGCCCAGGTGACGCCGCGCGGCGACCGCAACTTCGAGAACCACACGATCTCGGTCGTCTATACGGTCGACCAGGGTACCAAGGCCTATATCGAGCGCATCGAGATTCGCGGCAACGATCGGACTCGCGACTACGTCATTCGCCGCGAGTTCGATGTCAGCGAAGGTGACGCTTTCAATCAGGTCCTCATCCAGCGCGCGAAGAGGCGGCTGGAAGCGCTCGATTATTTTGAGAAAGTCGAAATCTCTACCGTTCCGGGTTCTGAGCCGGACCAGGTTGTGCTGGTGGTCGACGTGGTCGAGAAATCGACCGGTGAGTTCACCGTCGGCGCCGGTTATTCGAGCGGCGGTGAAACGTCAGGTCCGTCCGTCGAAGGCTCCATCAGTGAGCGCAACTTCCTCGGTCGCGGCCAATTCATCAAGGTGGCGGCGGGCGGTGGCAAGAACTCGCGCGACTACAGCTTCTCTTTCACCGAACCCTATTTCCTCGGACGCCGCATCGCGGCCGGCTTCGACATCTACAAGCAAAGCCGAAACTACGACCATTACGACAGCGACACGACAGGCGCGACCGTTCGCTTCGGCCTGCCGATCACCGACAATATCTCGACGCAGCTGGCGTATAACATCGCGCAAGAGAAGTACGAGTTCGACAAGGGCTGCGACCCATCGGCCGGTTGCGACGTGTCCCAGGCGATCCAAAACGGCGTCAACGAGAGCCCATGGCTCAAGTCTTCGGTCAGTCTCGGCCTGATCTACAATACGATCGATGACATGAAGAACCCGCATGACGGTATCTATGCCAATGTCGGCACGGAAGTGGCAGGCCTCGGCGGCGACGCCAAGTTCATCAAGGTTACGGCGCGCGGCAGCATCTATCAGACGCTGTCCGAACAATTGGATCTGGTGGGCCTCATTTCGGGCGGCGCCGGTCATGTCCAAGGGTATGGCAACGGCGATCTGCGCGTCTTCGACCATTTCCAGAGCAGCGACCGTATGATCCGCGGCTTCGAATACGGCGGCATCGGCCCGGTTGCTTCGGACAACAGCAATGACCATCTCGGCGGCACCACCTACTTCAATGCCTCGGCGGAAGCGCAGTTCCCGCTGCCGGTCATCCCCGAAAGCTTCGGTTTGCGTGGCGCTGTGTTCGCCGATGCGGCAACGCTCTACGGCAGCAAAATCGCAAGTGGCCTTGTCAATTCTTCGACAACCGGCATGGAATGGCGCGCTTCCGTCGGTGTCGGTTTGATGTGGGCATCGCCTTTCGGCCCGATCCGCATCGACTATGCGATCCCGGTCAAGAAGGAAAAGACCGACGACGTGCAGGAATTCAACTTCGGCATATCGACCCGCTTCTGATGCGTGGGTAACGATGCTTCCGGCTCGTTTGGATCCGGATGGCAGTGATCCGAAACTACAGCGCAGCGCGTCCTAGCGGACGCGCAAAGGACGTTGTAGCACTTTGATTTGCGCATGATCCTTTCCGAGGATCGATTTCCGATTTCGGGGTCATGCGCTAGCTGGATATTGCTTCTGGAATGACCGATCCGGTGTTCTTCGCGCCATCACGCCGGTATACGGCCGGCGAAGTCGCGAATCTGACCGGCTCGATACTTGTCGATTCCGGTCTCTCCGATGTATCGATCGAGGCTCTGGCGCCCGCCAACGAAGGCGGCGAGAACGCGCTTGTCTTCGTCGATGGCAGGCGCAATTTCGCGCTGATGCAGTCACTGCGGGCGGCAGCGGTTCTCTGCCCTGCGGAATTTGCCGGCAAGGCGCCGGTGGGCATCGCGGTTCTGGTGCATCCGCGCCCGCAGCAGGCTTTCGCAATGGTAGGGCGCCTGCTTTTCCCCGCGGCTGCGACGCCTGGACCGATGACCGGCGAAACCGGTATCTCGCCGCACGCCCATATCGATGCGACCGCCCATGTCGAGGCCGGCGCGATCATCGAAGCGGGTGCGGTCATCGGACCGCGCGCTGCCATCGGCAGCGGAACCGTCATTGCTCCGCATGCGGTCATCGGTCCGTCCTCTCAGATCGGCCGCGACGGCTATGTCGGTCCAGGTGCCAGCGTGCAATATGCGTTGATCGGCAATCGCGTCATCATCCATGGCGGTGCCAGGATCGGCCAGGATGGCTTCGGTTTCGTAGCCGGCGCCAAGGGTCCGGAGCGGGTTCCGCAGATCGGCCGCGTCATCATCCAGGACGATGTCGAGATCGGCTCGAATACCACCGTCGATCGCGGCGCCATGTCCGACACGATCATCGGCCAGGGCACCAAGATCGACAATCTGGTGCAGATCGCGCACAACGTTCGCATCGGCCGCAATTGCATAATAGCCGGGCTTTCGGGTATTTCCGGTTCCGTGACGGTAGGCGACAACGTCACCATGGGTGGCGGCGTCGGCCTTGCGGATCATTTGACCATCGGGTCCGGGGCCAAGCTTGCGGCAAGAAGCGGGTTTATGAGCAATGTGCCTGCCGGTGAGATTTGGGGAGGATATCCGGCGCAGCCGATGGCGGAAGCCATGCGCGAGATAGCGGCCTTGCGCAGACTTGCACGGACGCGCAAACAGGGTGAGGGGGGAAATGGCTGACATCGCAGCGGCGACGCTCGAAGCGGTTGACATAATGCGGCTGATGAAGCTCCTGCCGCACCGCTATCCGTTCCTGATGATCGACCGTATTGTCGACATAGATGGCGACGAATCCGCCATCGGCATCAAGAACGTCACCATAAACGAGCCGCATTTCCAAGGTCATTTCCCCGACCAGCCGGTCATGCCCGGCGTGCTGATCATCGAGGCGATGGCGCAGACGGCCGGCGCCATCTGCATCCGCAGCCTCGGTACGGAAAAGCCGTCGCTGGTTTATTTCCTGACCATCGACAATGCCAAGTTCCGCAAGCCGGTCGTTCCAGGCGACCAGTTGAAAATTCATGTGAAGAAAATCAAGAAACGCGGCAATCTTCTCAAATTCGCTTGCGAGGCCCTCGTCGATGGCGCCAAGGCGGCGGAAGCCGAGATCTCGGCGATGATGGTCGCAAGCGGCTGACAAACGAATGCTAATGAAAATCCAGACAGTCATCCATCCATCGTCGGTCATCGAGGCAGGCGCCCAAATCGGCGAAGGCGCCCGCATCGGACCCTTCTGCCACGTCGGCCCCGACGCCGTGATCGGCGACCGTGTCGAACTGGTCAGCCATGTCTCGGTGATGGGCGCGACCACCATCGGTGCATCGACCAAGGTCTATCCGATGGCGATACTGGGCGGGCCGCCGCAGAACACCAAGCACAAGGGCGGCCGTACCATGCTGGTGATCGGCGAGAACTGCACGATCCGCGAAGGCGTCACCATGCATGTCGGCACCGATTCCAGCCGGGGCGAAACGACGATCGGCAACAACGGCAATTTCCTTGCCTATGCCCACATTGCCCATGACTGCGTGGTCGGCAAGAACGCCACCTTCGCCAATCAAGCGACGTTAGGCGGGCATTGCGAAGTCGGTGACAATGTCTACATCGGGGGCCTTACCGCGGTTCATCAGTTTGTACGCATCGGCGATAACGCCTTTCTCGGCGGCTGCTCGGCGATCGTCGGCGACGTCATTCCCTACGCCATCGCCGTTGGCAACCGTGCCAGCCTTCGCGGCCTCAATATCATTGGCCTGAAGCGCGCCGGCTTGCCGCGTTCGGAGATCCACTTGCTGCGCAAAGCCTATAAGACGATCTTCGATCGTTCTCGGACCGTCGGCGAAAACATCGAATTCGCCAAGGCGGAGTTCGCCTCGTCGCCGACTGCCATGAAGATCGTCGATTTCATCGCCGGTCGCGGCAAGCGGCACTATGCCGTGCCGTCGCTCAAGGGTGGCGACGGCGACGATACCGATGATGAAGACTGAGAGCAGATGACGAAGATTGAGGCTGCCGGAAAGGGCCTTGATCTCGCGCCAGATGCCAAGGTCGGCATCATCGCCGGCGGCGGCAGTCTCCCGGTCGAAATTGCCCGAGCGCTCGCCCGGCAAGGCAAATTGCCATTCGTCGTGATGGCGGCGGGCGAGGTCGACCGCATAGCCGATTTCGAGCCCTATGAGCAGGCAACCTTGAGGCTGGAAGACGTCGGCTCGCTGTTGCCGATGCTCAAGCGGCATCACGTTACGCATCTGGTGACCGCGGGTCATATCACGCGCCGCCCCAGGCTGAGCGCCATGCGCCTCAATTTGGGCCTGCTCGCCTGGCTGCCCAGCCTCTTCGTCGGTGTAACCCGGGGGGACGATACGGTGCTGAAACTGTTCGTGCGCAGGATCGAGCGCAGCGGCATCAAGGTCGTCGGCGCTCACGAGATCGTGCCGGAGCTGGTCGCCGCCGAAGGCCTGCTGACCAAGGCGGCGCCACGCAAATCCGACTGGCGCGACATCGAGGCGGCGCACGCTGCAGCAAAAGCAATTGGCGCGCTGGATATCGGCCAGGCGGCTGTTGCGGTCGGTGGCCGCGCCATTGCGTTGGAAGGCGTCGAAGGCACCGACGGGCTGCTCGAGCGGACAAAACAGTTACGCGGGCACGGCAGGCTGGCTGGCAGGAGCCGTGGTGTTTTGGTCAAATGCGCCAAGCCTGGTCAGGAACTGCGCGCCGATCTGCCCTCTATCGGTCCGCTGACCGTCGATGCGGCGCATGCCGCCGGACTGGCCGGCATTGCCGTCGAAGCCGGTCGCTCGCTGGTGCTCGAAGGTCCCGCCACCATCGGACGTGCCAACGCGCTCGGCCTTTTCGTGGTCGGCCTGCCTGCTGCGGAGCCGGCGCATGGCGAATGACCGGCCGTTGAAGATAGCCGTCGTCGCCGGCGAAGAGTCCGGCGACCTGCTTGGCGCCGACCTTGTGCAGGCGTTAAAGCGCATGACCGGGCGCGAAGTTCGGCTTGTCGGCATCGGCGGCCGCCATTTGCAGGCGCTCGGCCTGGCGCCATTGTTCGACGGCAGCGAGATCGCACTGATGGGGCTTAGCGCCATCCTGCGCGACTTGCCGCGCCTGATGCGGCGGATCGGCCAGACGGCAAACGCGATTGTCGGTGAAAAGCCCGATTGCCTTATCACCATCGACAGTCCGGATTTCTCGCTGCGCGTCGCCAAGAAGGTGCGTGCTGCCGACCCGACGATCCCGATCGTCCATTATGTCTGCCCGAGCGTTTGGGCTTGGCGGCCGGGCAGGGCGCCGGCGATGAGGCCATATGTAGATCACATCCTTTGCATCCTGCCGTTCGAGGTGAAGGAACTCGCCCGCCTGGGCGGGCCGCCCGGCACTTATGTCGGGCATCGCCTTGCACACGATCCGGGCATAATCAGTGCCGCCAGGGCGCAGGCGCAGCCGCGTGACCTGTCCGCAGATCACGTCAAAACGTTGCTTGTATTGCCCGGTTCGCGTCGTGGTGAGGTGCGGCGCCTGGTTGGGCCGTTCGGCGAAACGGTGTCGATCCTGCGGGCGCGCGGGCACCGCTTGCGCCTGCTGTTGCCGACGGTGCCGCACGTCGCCGACCTGGTCAGGTCCTCGGTCGCGAGCTGGGACGAGAAGCCGGAGATCATCCTTGATGCCGAACGCAAATGGCAGGCCTTCGGCAAGGCCGATGCGGCGCTGATCGCGTCGGGGACGGTATCGCTGGAACTGGCACTGGCGGGTGTGCCGATGATCTCCTGCTACCGGCTCGATCCGGTCATGCGCATGGTGCAGCCGCTGATCAAAGTATGGAGCGCAGCCTTGCCCAATCTCATCGCCGACCGGCCGGTTGTGCCGGAACACTACAATCAATATGTGCGGCCGCATTATCTGGCGCGGCAACTGGAGGCGCTGTTCTTCGACACCGCCTACCGCGCCTGGCAGCAGGACGGTTTTGCCGACATTGCCGGGCGTATGGCAACCGACAAGCCGTCAGGCGAGATGGCGGCGGGGGTGGTGATGGGGATGGTGAGGAAGTGAGTGAATAGTGAATAGTGAATAGTGAATAGTGAATAGTAGTTCTATAGACAGGGAGCGACGCTTTGCTACTCCCATTCACCATTCACCATTCACCATTCACCATTCACCATTCACCATTCACCATTCACCATTCACCATTCACCGCTTCGCGATCGGCACATAATCCCGTTCCGGCGCGCCGGTATAAAGCTGGCGCGGGCGACCGATCTTCTGGTGCGGGTCCTCGATCATCTCCTTCCACTGCGCGATCCAGCCGACGGTGCGGGCGACCGCGAACAGCACGGTGAACATGGTGGTGGGGAAGCCCAGCGCCTTCAGCGTGATGCCGGAATAGAAATCGACGTTGGGATAGAGCTTCTTCTCGATGAAATAGGAATCGGTCAGCGCAATCTTTTCCAGCTCCATGGCGATGTCGAGCAGCGGATCGTCCTTGATGCCGAGCTCGCCCAGGACTTCGTGCGCGGTCTTTTGCATGATCTTGGCGCGCGGATCGTAGTTCTTGTAAACGCGGTGGCCAAAGCCCATCAATCGGAACGGATCGTTCTTATCCTTGGCGCGCGCAATGAATTCCGGGATGTGATCGACATGGCCGATCTCGCCCAGCATGTTCAGGGCTGCCTCGTTGGCGCCGCCATGTGCGGGACCCCACAGGCAGGCGATACCGGCAGCGATACAGGCAAAGGGATTGGCGCCCGATGAGCCGGCCAGGCGGACGGTCGAAGTCGAGGCGTTCTGTTCGTGATCGGCGTGCAGGATGAAGATGCGCTCCATCGCGCGCGCCAGCACCGGATTGATCTTGTATTCCTCGCAAGGCACGGCGAAGCACATATGCAGGAAGTTGGCTGCGAAATTCAGCTCGTTCTTCGGATAAATGAACGGCTGGCCGATGTGGTATTTATAGGCCATCGCCGCGATCGTCGGCATCTTGGCGATCAGCCGCATTGAGGCGACCATGCGTTGATAAGGGTCCGAGATGTCGGTGGAATCGTGATAGAAGGCCGACAGCGCGCCGACCACGCCGCACATCACTGCCATCGGATGCGCATCACGGCGGAAGCCGGTGAAAAAGCGCGACATCTGCTCATGCACCATGGTGTGGCGCGTCACCCGGTAGTCGAAATCGTCCTTCTGCGCCTTGGTCGGTAGTTCACCATAGAGCAAGAGATAGCAGACTTCGAGGAAGTCGCCGTGCTCGGCCAATTGGTCGATCGGGTAGCCGCGGTGCAAGAGAATGCCGGCATCGCCATCGATGAAGGTGATTTCCGACTCGCAGCTCGCCGTCGACGTAAAGCCGGGATCGTAGGTAAAGACGCCGGTGGTGTTGTAGAGCGAACCGATGTCGATGACGTCAGGTCCTACCGAACCACTTCGTATCTTGAATTCATGGGTTTTGCCGCCGAGTTCCAGCTTTGCCGTCGATGCCTGGGTTTTGCCGCCAAATTCCATTTTTGTCGCAGGTTCGGTCATAGCAAACTCCTTTTTGTTTCCTCAGGCCGGCAAAGGCAAAATATCTGAACCCAACACGTCAAAAGCATCGGAACACGCACATTTGCGCCCGCAATTGAATCTGCGCGCCAGATTAGGCCAAGACCCAATGTTGCACTGCGAAACGCACCTTTCAATGCCAATCTTCTTGGGCCAGTTTGCTAATCGATTTGATCAGCGATCCGCCCCAGGCTTTCCTCGCGGCCCAGCACGGCAAGCACATCAAAGACACCTGGCGAGGTACTTTTGCCAGTGAGCGCGGCGCGCAAAGGTTGGGCCACGGAGCCGAGTTTATGGCCGCCGGCCTGCGCATAGTCGCGGATCGCGGCTTCCGCTGAGGCGGCAGACCAGTCCGAAACCGTCGCTAGTGCCGCATGAGCGCCCCGCAGGATCGCGCGCGCCTCACCGCTGAGCAGCGCCGCCGCCTTCTCGTCGACCGGAAGCGGCCGCTCGACGAACAGGAATGCAGCCCCTTCAACAAGTTCGACCAGCGTCTTGGCGCGCTCCTTCAGGCCCGGCAAAGCGGCAAGCAGTTGCGCCTTGCGTCTGTCGTCGAGGCGCGCGGCGATTGCCGGGCCGCCTTCTAGATAGGGCAGAGTGGCGATGAAGACGTCGAGCAGCGCTGCCTCGTTCATGCGGCGCATGTGCACGCCGTTGAGCGCTTCGAGCTTGGCGAAGTCGAAACGGGCGGCGCCCTTGTTGACGTCGCCAATGTCGAACCATGAGATCATGTCGGCGATCGACATGATCTCATCGTCGCCGTGGCTCCAGCCAAGCCTCGCCAGATAGTTGAGCAGCGCCTCCGGCAGGTAGCCCATGGCGCGATAGGCCTCGACGCCAAGCGCACCGTGCCGCTTCGACAGCTTGGCGCCGTCGGCACCGTGGATCAACGGGACATGCGACATCGACGGCACCTCCCAGCCCATGGCCTGGTAGATTACGGTCTGGCGTGCGGCGTTGGTCAAATGATCGTCGCCGCGGATGATGTGGGTGATGCCCATGTCGTGATCGTCGACGACGACGGCATGCATGTAGGTTGGATTGCCGTCCGAGCGCAGAATAATGAAATCGTCGAGATCCTTGTTGGGAAAGCGCACGTCGCCCTGGACGCGGTCATGCACCACCGTCTCGCCGCCTGTCGGCGCCTTGATGCGGATCGCCCCCTTGGCGCCGGCCGGCGCCTCCGACGGGTCGCGGTCGCGCCAGCGTCCATCATAGCGGGGAGGCAGCCCCTTGGCCCGTGCGCTCTCGCGCATTGCTTCCAGCTCGGCAGGCGTCGCATAACAATAATAGGCCTTGCCTATGCGAACGAGCTCCTCGGCCACCTCGCGATGGCGCGGCGCACGCTCGAACTGCGACACCGGCTCGCCGTCCCATGTCAGGCCAAGCCAGGAAAGCCCGTCGAGAATGGCCGCGGTTGCCGCATCGGTGGAGCGCTCGCGGTCGGTGTCCTCGATGCGCAGCAGCATCGTGCCGCCTGTGTGCTTGGCATACAGCCAGTTGAACAGCGCCGTGCGCGCGCCGCCAATGTGCAGATAGCCGGTGGGCGAGGGGGCAAAACGGGTGACGACCTTATCGGGCATGGTACTCTCAGGCGGGCGAAGGAAGTGGGTTTGCGGACTTTCGCGCATTGCGCGTTCATGTAGCATAGGAGGTCGAGGGCGCAAGGGGCAGACCCGATGGCTGTGCGAGGCCGTGGTGCGGGCGAGGGCGAGGACGCTGGTAGCGGCGTCAGCGAACGCTTGCTGTTTGCCGCTCCCCTGCCTGTCCTGCCGACACCGGCATTGCTGCCCGCTCCGCGCTTCGATGCTCCGTCGCTGCCGGCCAGCGACCCTGCAACGGTTCCCGTGCCCGCGGTCGAGTCCATCGTGCGCCTACGCCGGCGTTTCCGCCTTCCGTCACCGTCCCGTATCCGCAACAGCGTAACCTCGGCGGCCGGCCTGGAACTCGACCGCGGCGTCGCCTTCCTGCTGGTGCCGGTGTTCCTCGCATGCGGGGTGGTCGTGTATTTCGCGATGGCGGCCGAGCTGGCCTTCCCACAGCCGATAGCTATCGTCGCCTTGGCAGCCCTTTGTGCGGTCGTCTCGCGGTCATGGCCCAGGACGCGCCTGTGCTTCATGGTGGCGTTGCTCTGCGCGCTTGGCGTGCTTGCCGCCAAGTTCGAGACCTGGCGTGTCGGGACGCATATGCTCGGTTCCGAAATCTCGACGCGGCTGACCGGTCGCGTCGTATCGTACGAGCCCATGGCGAGCGGCCGCATCAGGCTGACGATCGATGTGATCTCAACCGCCAGGCCGACACTGCGCTACATGCCGGAACGGGTCCGCGTTTCGGCGATGAAGATACCGGCTGAGCTGACCGCCGGTTCCGAGATCGCCGGCTATGTGCGGCTGCTGCCGCCGACCGGGCCGGTGCGGCCCGACAGCTATGATTTCTCCTTCGACAGCTATTTCGCCGGTATCGGCGGCAGCGGCTTTTTTCTCGGCAATCCGAAAGTCGTGTCGTCGGGCAGCATGCCGCTTGCCGCGCGGCTTTCTTCCGCGATCGAAGACGCGCGCGAATCCATCGCCGACCATATCCGCAGCCGCATCGGCGGCGCCGAGGGCGAGATTGCTGCTGCGCTAATCGTCGGCGTGCGCGCCGGCATTCCCGAGGAGATCAACGAAGCGATGCGGCGCACAGGCATCTACCACATCATCTCCATCTCGGGGCTGCATATGGCGTTGGTCGCCGGCACCATCATGGCGCTGCTACGCGGCGCCTTTGCGCTGTTTCCCGATTTCTCATCGCGACGGCCGGTCAAGAAATATGCCGCGGCCGCCGCGCTTTTTTCGATTGCGGCCTACCTCGTCTTTTCCGGCATTGTGGTAGCGGCCGAACGCAGCTTCATCATGCTGGCGGTGATGCTTATCGCCGTGCTGTTCGACCGGACCGCGCTCACCATGCGCAACCTGGCGATCGCCATCGCCGTCATTCTGGTGTCGCCGCACGAGGTGGTCGGTCCGAGCTTCCAGATGTCCTTCGCCGCGACGGCGGCCCTTGTCGGCGCCTATGCAGGCTGGTCTGATTACCGCGCCGGCAGGGCCACCACGCCGCCGCCCCGGCGGTCGCCGCTACGCTTTGCCACTCGAAAGGTCCTGCTGGGCATGGGCGGCCTGGCGATGACCTCGATCATTGCAGGGAGCGCCACGGCGCTTTTCGCCATATGGCATTTCCAGCGCGTGGCGCCGCTCAGCCTGTTCGCCAATCTGGCCATCATGCCTATCGTCTCACTGGTCGTCATGCCCTTCGCCGTCCTCAGTGCGCTGGCGATGCCGTTCGGCGCGGATGGGCCTTTCCTCTACGTGATGGGCAAGGGGCTGACGGCGATGATCGCCCTGTCCGGGTGGATCTCCGAGCGCTCGCCGATCGATGAGGTCGGGCTGATTTCGCTGAGATCTGTCCTTTTGGTGACGATCGCCCTCGTCATTGCCAGCATGGCGACGACCTGGTTGCGGCTCGCGGCACTTCCTTTCGCGCTCGCCGGCTTGCTAACGACAACGCAGACGCGCGTACCCGATGTATTGATCTCGGAGGACGCACGGCTGGTCGCGCTGCCGATCGGCAGCGGTGAACTCGCGGTCAACCGGGCACGCCCGAATGAGTTCACCATCGACAACTGGAAACGCGCGCTCACATCAGAGGCTATCGTCGCGCCGGAAACACCTGGAAAGAACGATCCGCAATTCGACATTGCCGATCCGGCCGACCTACCGCCGGGCATGCCGTTCATTTGCACGGACGGCCTCTGCCTTGCCAGGCATCCATCCGGCGCGATCATCGCGCAAGCCAAGGACCGCGATACTGCACGGCCAGCCTGCGCCTTTGCCAGCTTGATCGTCATCGACGACGCCACCGCCCATAATCCCTGCTACTACGACCGGCTGGTCCTCGTCGTCACCAAACGGCAACTGGCGCGCGCGGGAAGTGCGGCCGTCTATTTCGATCCACAAGCGGCAACACGCGCCGAAATCCGCTTTGCCGTCGAAAAATCATACCGGCCCTGGCACGTGCAACGGAAATTTTCACGCGCGGCGCGGGGCCTGCCGCCATACCGCAGGGCCGACAAACCCAAAGCCGGCGCCAAGGGCGGAGCTCAGTAGCGGCGGATCAGTCCGACGAGCTTGCCTTGCACCTTGACCCTGTCTGGTCCGAAGATGCGCGTCTCGTAGGCCGGATTGGCGGCTTCCAGGGCGATCGAGGCGCCCTTGCGACGGAACCGCTTCAGCGTCGCTTCCTCCTCGTCGACCAGTGCCACCACTATCTCACCGGGGCTCGCCGTATCGGCATTGCGGATGATCACCGTGTCGCCGTCGAAAATGCCAGCCTCGATCATCGAATCGCCTTTGACCTCGAGCGCATAATGCTCGCCGCCCATGATCATATCCGGCGGCACCGAAATCGAATGCGTCTGGTGCTGGATGGCGTCGATCGGCACACCGGCGGCGATGCGGCCCATCACCGGGATCGAAACGGCGGCGACGACATCGTCGTCATTGCCGGCTGCAGGGACGCGCGACGATGTCGGCTTGCCCTGCCGAGGGGCACCTTGCCCAAGACTGCCCTGGATGACACTCGGCGAGAACTTGCGTGCCGCATTGAGGCCGGGGGCGATCGAGTCAGGCAGGCGCAGCACCTCCAGCGCACGGGCCCGGTTGGGCAAACGGCGAATGAAGCCGCGCTCCTCCAGCGCCGTTATCAGCCGATGGATTCCCGATTTGGAAGCCAGGTCGAGCGCTTCCTTCATCTCGTCGAAGGAGGGCGGAATACCGCTTTCCTTCAACCTTTCGTGAATGAACATAAGCAGTTCGTGTTGTTTGCGTGTCAGCATAGCGACCCCCAACAGAATCAGAAAAACAAACCCAGAACAAACCCTATCTGTTCCAGTTGTGTTCCGCAACTGTTTAAAGTTTAATGAATGCGTTAAGGCTCGGGAAACAAACCACGCCCCTACCGGAATGCCGCATTTTCACCCGCCGCGAGCCTCATCGCCTTGATTCTGCTGTCGTTTGCGCCCTTCTGGCTTCCTAGAAGGCGCCACTGGCATCGGCCGTCGGTCGGCAAAAGGGCACGGAATTGAACCCGTATCGACTGTGCGGTTTGGTCAATGCACCGTGAACGAAACGAACTCAAAACGCCAACCTCGGGTTAACTCCTGGTTTCCACCGCCTGGTCAGGCTGCTTCTCGCTGGTGGAGCCTTGCTGCGCGCTACCCGGTAATGGAAGAACAGTCGATGCGTGTCCGGCGTTGCGTTGAATTTTTGGGGGAGCAGGCAAATCATGACAGGAATTCCCGATCTCGCGGCCATAAAGGCGATGGATGCCGCAGATCCGCTGCGCGCGATGCGCGACCGTTTTGTGTTGCCGCAAGGAGTGATCTATCTCGACGGCAATTCGCTAGGAGCTGCTTCACGTGCCGCTTTCGATGAACTGTACAAGGCCGCGACCGAGGAATGGTCGCATGATCTCATCCGCGCATGGAACACGGCCGGCTGGTTCAACATGCCGCTTGAACTTGGCGACCAGCTCGGGCGCCTGATCGGTGCCGCGACCGGCCAGACGGTGGTCTGCGACACGACGTCGGTCAACATCTACAAGCTGCTGCACGCCGCCATGGCCATGCGTCCGCAGCGGCGGGTCATCGTCGCCGAGGGCGATAGTTTTCCGACAGACCTTTACATGGCTGAAGGTGTGGTTTCGACGCGAAAAGATACGCTGCTGCGCCTCTCGGGGGTCGACGCGCCGACCATCGAAGAGCTGATCGACGAACGCACTGCCGTGGTGCTGGTCAACCACGTCAACTACAAGTCGGGCGAACTGCGCGACATGCCGGGGCTGACGCGCAGGGCCCAGGAGGCCGGGGCGATGATCGTCTGGGATCTCTGCCACACCGCCGGCGCGATGCCAGTCGAGCTCGACAAGGCAAACGCCGATTTTGCCGTTGGCTGCACCTACAAATATCTGAATGGCGGACCGGGCGCGCCTGCCTTCATCTATGCGGCTGAGCGGCATCTTGCCGACATCCAGCAGCCGCTCACCGGCTGGTGGGGCCATGCACGGCCCTTCGCCTTCGAGCCAGGCTATGCGGCCGGCACCGGCATCCGCCGGTTTCTGTGCGGCACGCAGCCGGTCCTGTCGATGCGCACGCTGAAGGGCGCGCTCGACATCTGGAACGATGTCGACATGACGGCGGTGCGCAAGAAGAGCATCGCGTTGGCCGATCTGTTCATCGAGCTTGTTGATGCAAGGTGCGGCGCTTACGGGCTAACGCTCGAAAGCACGCGCGACGGGGAAAAACGCGGCAGCCAGATTTCATTCATGCACGAGCATGGCTACCAGATCATGCGCGCGCTGATTGAACGTGGCGTGATCGGCGATTTCCGCGCGCCATCGACCATGCGCTTCGGCTTCACCCCGCTCTATGTCGGCTATGCCGATGTCTGGCAGGCAGTCGAAGTGCTTGAGGACATTCTGCGCACCGGTGCGTGGAAGGATGCGCGCTTCGCCATCAAGGCGGCTGTCACTTGAGATTGATGCGAGAGCTGGAATCGTGAGGCTGGCGACGACGCGCCGAGCGATGCTTACGGCTACGTTGCAAGGCCATATTGCCAGGGGAGGGCGCAGGGTGTTCGAACGTCACATTGCCGATTGGGACAACGCCTATACCAACGGCGCCAACATAGCCGGCAGCGATCGCTGGCCGGCGGCCTGGATCGAGCCCGCGCGGGTTTTCCGCAACGTGCTTTCGACCGAGGGCAGGGCGCGGCTCGACATGGCCTATGGCGATAACCCACGCAACCGGCTCGATCTTTTCCTGCCGGCCATCAAGCCCAAGGGACTCGTGGTGTTCGTTCATGGCGGCTATTGGATGGCATTCGACAAGAGTTTCTGGTCGCATCTTGCCACTGGCCCTGTTGATCGCGGCTATGCGGTGGCGATGCCGTCCTACACTCTCTGTCCGCAGATACGCATTGGCGGCATCGTCAAAGAAGTCGGCGCGGCGATCGGCAAGGCGGCGGCGATGGTCGCAGGGCCGCTGATGCTGACCGGACACTCGGCCGGCGGCCATCTTGTTAGCCGGATGGTTACGGCGACGACGCCGCTGGCGCCCGAAGTGGTCCGGCGCGTTCGTCATGTGCTGTCGATCTCGGGGGTGCACGATTTGCGCGCGATCATGCGCACCGGCATGAACGAGACGCTGGCGATCGATGAGGCCGAGGCGCAGGCCGAAAGTCCGGTGCTGCTGCGCCCGATGGACAAGGCCCGCCTGACCTGCTGGGCCGGCGGCGGCGAGCGCGCCGAATTCCTGCGCCAGAGCGCGTTGCTGGCCAACATCTGGATCGGCCTGGGTGCCGCGACCAGCTCGGTGGTCGAGCCTGACCGGCATCATTTCAACATCATCGACGGTTTGGCCGATCCAGACCATCCGCTGACCCGGACTTTGATCTCGGAGTGAGGCAGGTTCAGCGTAGCATCAGCACGTCGCAGGGGGAGCCTGCCGCCGCGGCAGGCGCAAACGGCGCGCGGACGATCAGCCCGTTGGCATCGGCCAGCATTTTCAGCATCGAGGAGTCCTGGATGCCGAACGGCGTCGCCACGAGCGTGTCGCCGTTGTCTGTGACAACGGCCCGCACATAGTCCTGCCTGAGATCATTGGCCGGCATGGCACCACCGAGCCGTGCCCGACCTATATCCTGCTGAAAGGCGCGGCCGCCGAGCCGCGCCAGCAGCGGCTTCAGGAAGAGCTGGGTGCAGACCAGACTCGCCACCGGATTGCCGGGCAGGCCGATGCAGCGAATGTCGCCCAGCCGCCCGAACATCAGCGGCTTGCCCGGCCGCATGGCGATCTTCCAGAAATCGAGCGTCATGCCTTGCCCGGTCAGCACGTCATGGACGAAGTCGTGGTCACCGACCGAGGCACCGCCCAGCGTGACGATGACATTCGCGCCAGCCTTCACGGCCTTTTCAACCAGCGCAGCGATCGCCTCCCTGCGGTCCGGCGCGATGCCAAGGTCGAGCGCGCGCGCACCGACCGACTGTGCGGCAGCGGCGACACCATAGGCGTTGGAGGAGATGATCTGGTCGGGGCCAAGATCGCTGCCCGGCGGCAGCAATTCGTCGCCGGTGGCGATGATGGCGACCAGCGGCCGTTTGACCACGCGGACCTCGGGGTGGTTGGCCGACGCCGCCAGCGACAAGGCCGCCGGATCGAGCAGGCGGCCGTTGGGCAGTAGGACATCGCCCTTGGCGAAATCGAGCCCGAGGCGGCGGATGTTTCGCCCCTGCACCGTCGGCTCCGTCACTTCGACGCTGCCGCCGCCGAGATCGCGGACGTTCTCCTGGATGACGACGGTGTCGGCGCCTTCGGGAAGCGGCGCGCCGGTAAAGATGCGCACGGCCTGCCGCTGCTGCACCGATCCGGTAAAGCCGCGTCCGGCCGGCGCCACGCCGACCACCGAAAGCCTTGCTGGTACGGACGCGATATCGGCCGCCCGCACGGCATAGCCGTCCATGGCGGAGGCGTTGAACGGCGGCTGGGTGCGGAGCGCCACAACCGGCTCCGCCAGCACGCGGTCGGCGGCATCCAGCAGCGCGACGCGTTCGCCCGGCAGCGCTGCTGCGCCGTCCAGCAGGCGCTCGAGCGCCTCGGCAACTGGGACCAGCGCCATTAGCGGCCTGCCTCGGTGGCCCCATCTCCGGTGATCTTGTAGTCGCCGGATTTGCCGCCGGTCTTTTCAACCAGCCTGATGCCGGAGATGACCATGGCGCGGTCGACCGCCTTGGCCATGTCGTAGATGGTCAGGCAAGCGACCGAGACGGCGCTCAGGGCCTCCATTTCAACGCCGGTCTTGCCGGTGACGCGGGTCAATGCTGTCACCTTCAGGCCGGGCAAAGCTGCGTCCGGCTCGATATCGACAGATATCCTGGTCAGCAGCAGCGGATGGCAAAGCGGGATCAGTTCATGCGTTTTCTTGGCCGCCATGATGCCGGCAATGCGCGCGGTGCCGAGCACGTCGCCCTTCTTGGCATCGCCGGCGAGGATCATGTCCAGCGTCTCGGACCGCATCGACACGAAGCCCTCGGCGACTGCCGTGCGCACCGTCTCAGCCTTGTCGCCGACATCGACCATGTTGGCTTCGCCCTGCGCGCCAAGATGGGTGAGGGCGGCCGCCATCGTCAGATCGCCTCTGCCGGCGCCTTGCCCGTCAAAAGCAGGCGCGTTGCAGCGGCCACGTCCTGCTGACGCATCAGGCTCTCACCAACCAGGAAAGTAGCGATGCCGCTCCGCTCCAGCCGGCGGCAATCGTCATGCGAAAAGATCCCGCTCTCACTGACCAGAAGGCGGCCGGCCGGCACCATCGCTACCAGCCGTTCCGAGGTCTCGAGGCTGGTTTCGAAGGTCCGGAGATTGCGGTTGTTGATGCCGATCAGCCGCGATGACAGCCGCAGCGCACGTTCCATTTCCGCCTCGTCATGCACTTCGACCAGCGCGTCCATGCCCAGCTCGAAAGCTGTCGCTTCGAGTTCTCTTGCCAGCGCGTCGTCGACGCTGGCCATGATGATCAGGATGGCATCGGCGCCCCAGGCCCTGGCCTCGTGGACCTGATAGGGGTCGAACAGGAAATCCTTGCGCAAGGCAGGCAGCTCGACGGCAGCGCGCGCAGTGGTGAGGAATTCGGGCGCCCCCTGGAAGGAGGGTGCGTCGGTCAGCACCGAAAGACAGGCGGCACCGCCTTCCGCATAGGCCCTGGCCAGCGCCGGCGGATCGAAATCGGCGCGGATCAGGCCTTTGGACGGGCTAGCCTTCTTGATTTCGGCAATCAGCGCGAACCTGCCGGATTTGCGCTTTGCCTCAAGGGCGGAAAGAAAGCCGCGCGGCGCGTCGGCATTCATCGCCCGTGCCTTGATCTCGGCAAACGGCACTTGCGCTTTGGCCGCCGCGATCTCGTCGCGCTTGTAAGCCTCGATCTTGCGCAGGATGTCGGACATAGTTTTAACCGTTCGAAATCTCGACCAGCCTGTCGAGCACTTTTAGCGCGCGGCCGCTGTCGATGGCCTGCGTTGCCGTCACCATGCCGTCGGCAAGTGTCGTCGCCTTGCCGGCCACCACCAGCCCGGCGCCGGCATTCATCAGCACCGTATCGCGAAAGGCGCCGGCGGCGCCGCCCAGCATGTCGCGCATTGCCTGGGCATTGTGGGCGGCGTCGCCGCCGCGCAACTCGTCCTTGGTGTGACGCGTCAGCCCGACTGCTTCAGGGGTCAGCGTAAAGCTGCGTATCTCGCCGCCGGCCAATTCGGCGACCTGCGTCTCGCCGGTGGTGGTGATCTCGTCATAGCCGTCGCCATGCACGACCCAGGCATGGTCAGCACCAAGCTCCTTCAACGTTTCTGCCACCGGCATGATCCATTCGGGCAGGAACACACCGACCATCTGCCGTCTGACACTGGCCGGATTGGAAAGCGGGCCCAGCAGGTTGAAGATGGTGCGGGTGCCGAGCTCGACCCGGGTCGGGCCGACATGCTTCATCGCCGGGTGATGCGCCGGTGCGAACATGAAGCCAACTCCGGCCTCGTGAATACAGCGGCCGATCGTCTCCGGAGGGATGTCGATCTTGACGCCCAATGCGATCAGCACATCGGCGGCGCCGGTCAGCGAGGACAGTCCGCGATTGCCGTGCTTGGCGACGGGCACGCCGCTGCCGGCGATGACGAAAGCGGATGCGGTCGAAATGTTGACGCTGTGCGAATTGTCGCCGCCGGTGCCGACAATGTCGATGGCGCCCTCGGGAGCTTCGACGCGCAGCATCTTGGCGCGCATGGTGGCGACGGCGCCGGCGATCTCGCTGACCGTCTCACCGCGCACGCGCAATGCCATCAGGAAGCCGCCGATCTGGCCGGGGGTGGCATCGCCGGACATGATGATGTCGAAGGCCTCGCGCGCCTCCTCGAACGAAAGAGCGCTGCCGGCGGCGACCTTGGCGATGTGGATCTTCAGCGCGCTCATCTGGCCAGGGCTTGGGTTACGGCCGTCTGATCGATGCGGACGTCATATTGCGTCTGCAACTGCGCCACCAACTGGTCGAGCAGGTCGTCGGACATGCCGGATGTGAAGGATTTCTGTGCGTCCTGGGGTACTGAGCTGGCGTCGGCCCCGGCGGGCTCGAATACCTCGGCAACCTTGAACAGGATCTGTCCGTCGCCCGTGGGCGAGGGGATCAACCCGGTTCCGCCTTCGCCGACGCCGAACATCGCGGCGGCCCCTTCCTTGCCGAAATCGACGTCGTCAGCATCGCGCTTGACGCCGCGCTTGGTCTGCTTTTCGAGCTTGAGCTCACCGGCGATCACCTCGAGCGTGGCGCCGGCCTTGAGACGCTTCTCGAGCTCTTGTGCCTTTGCGGTGAGCCGTTTGGTGGTCTCCGCCGCGGTCCAGTCGGCCACGACCTTCTGGCGGACCTCGTCCAGCGTGCGGTCGCGGGCCGGCGTGATCGCGCTCACGTCGTAGAAGACGAAGCCGTTATCGGCGGTGGTGAGACCTTCATTGTCGGTTCCGGGTTCGGATTCGAACACCGCCTTGATGAGTGCCGGCGATTCCGGCAGGTCTTTGACGATGCTTCCATCCGGCCGTTGGCCGGTGCGGTCGATGGCGTCGATGGTGACGACCTTCAGCTTCAATTTGGCAGCTGCCTGGGCGAGCGAACTGCCGGAGGCGCGCGTATCCTCGTAATTGTCGTGCACGTCCAGCAAGATGCGGCTTGCCTCGCCCAGTGCCAGATCCTTGCGGATCTGCTCGGATACTTCGGCCAGCGGCTTCACCACTTCCGGCTTGATCTCGGTGACGCGCAGCAGAACGGGGCCAAAGGCGCCTTGCACGACCGGGCTGACTTCATTGACGTTGAGCTTGAAGGCAGCATCGGCAACCGCCTTGTCGGCGATCTTGTCCTTGGCCAGCGTGCCGAGCAGCGTGTCGGCCGGCGTCTTGCCTTCGGCGGCGACGATCTTGTCGAAGGTCGCGCCGGTCCTGAGCGAATCGAGCGCCGCCTTTGCGGCATCAGGCGTCTTGAATACAAGCTGCTCGATGGTGCGCATCTCCGGCGTGGTGTAGCGCGCCTTGTTCTTGTTGTAGTCGTCGCTGACCTGTTGGTCGGTCACCGCGCTCAAATCCATGATGTCTTCCGGTTCGAGCCTGACATAGGAGAACTTACGGTATTCGGGCGCGGCGTAGGTCTTCTTGTTTTCCCCGAAATAGGCCGAAAGCACGCTGTCGGACGGCGCTTCTATCGGCTCGACAAGCGATTTCGGCAAGGTCAGGTAATCGATGGTGCGATCTTCGCCGCGATAGAGCGCGACCGCCTTGAAGAACGTATCCGGAGCCTTGAGGCCATCCGAAACCGCCTCGACGATCTGCTGGCGGACCGCGACCTGGGCGCGGTTCTTCAAATAGTCTTCCGGCCGCATGCCGATCTGCCGAAGCAGGTACTCGAAGGTTCTCCTGTCGAAGGTTCCGGCAGGCCCTTTGAACGCCGGGTCTTCACGCGTCAGTTCGGCGAGCCGGTCCTTGGACAGGCCGAGGCCGAGCTTGCGGGCCTGCTCGTCGAGGACGGCGCCCGACACGAGTTGCCCCAGCACCTGGTTGTCGATGCCGAGCGCCGTCGCCTGCTCACGGCTGATGCGCTGGCCGAATTGCTGCGACATGACGCTGAGCTGGCGATCGTAGGCGAGGCGGTATTCGTTGATCGAGACCTTGGTGCCTCCGGCCGTAATCACGGCGTCATGGCCGGCAAGACCGCCCATCAGCCGCCCCGAGATGCCCCAGATGGCGAAGCTCAACACCAACAATGACAGCAGCAGTTTCGCGACCCAGGTCCCCGCCGCACTTCTCAACATACCAAGCATGAGTACTTCCGATTTTTGCGCATTTCGCATGCGCCGAGTCTGAAACAAGCGCAATAGCGCCCTTCCTGCCCACTGTCGATTGCTTTGTGGCCTGATTTTGATAGTGAGGGCCAGCTGGAAATTGCCCGGAGAACAAATCCCATGACGCCTGGAATCCGCCCGCTCGTCGCTGGCAACTGGAAAATGAACGGCACCAGCGCCTCGCTCAACGAGCTCAGGATGATCGGCAACGGCTTCATGAGCGGGCTCGACGCAGAGACCGAAGCGGTGGTCTGCGTGCCGGCGACCTTGCTTGCGCACGCCGCCGAGATTCTGTCGCGCACGCCGGTGCGGGCCGGCGGAGAGGATTGCCACACCGAGGAAAGCGGCGCCTATACCGGCTGCATTTCGGCCGAGATGCTGAAGGATGCAGGTGCCAACCATGTCATCGTCGGCCATTCCGAATGCCGCGCCGATCGCAAGGAAGACGATGCCATTGTGCAGGCCAAGGCCTCCGCTGCATGGCGCGCCGGGCTGGTGGCCATCATCTGCATTGGTGAGACAAGAGCCGAACGCGAAGCAGGAGCCACGCTCGACGTGCTGTCGCGCCAGGTCTCTGGCTCGGTCCCGCCAAACGCCACGGCGTCCAACACTGTCATTGCCTATGAGCCAATATGGGCGATCGGCACCGGCTTGACGCCGACTGCCGCCGACGTCGCCGAGGCACATGCCCATATCCGCGAAGAACTGGTGCGGAAGCTTGGCAATACGGCGGCCAAGATGCGCATTCTCTACGGCGGCTCGGTCAAACCGTCCAACGCCGTCGAGCTGCTCGGCGTCAGGAATGTCGACGGCGCGCTGGTCGGCGGCGCCAGCCTGAAGGCGGCGGACTTCCTCGGCATCGCGGAAGCCTATCGAAACATCGCTTGATACCCAGGACAGCTTGCTGGATTTGAGCGACGGCCGGCGCCGAAATCGTTGCAAAGGACGCATTGCTCCCCATATTCCGGCCACGGGCTTGGAAATGCCGTCAAAGCATTGTATTGAGCCGCCTCCAAATCAGCGGCCGCGCAAGGCCTTGCCAGGATAAATTATGGAAACCGTACTGATCGTCGTCCACCTCATGGTCGTGCTCGCGCTTGTCGGCGTGGTGCTGCTGCAGCGCTCGGAAGGCGGCGGCCTCGGCATCGGCGGCGGATCGGGCTTCATGACTGCGCGAGGCGCCGCCAATGCGCTGACGCGGGCGACGGCGATCCTGGCCGCGGCTTTCTTCGTCACTTCGCTGACACTGTCGATTGTCGCGCGCTATGGCGAGAAGCCGATCGACATTCTCGATCGCGTGCCGGCAACCTCGGACGGCAAGGGCGTACTCAACCAATTGCCCGGAACCACGACGCCGACGCCGCCTTCGGGCACCACGGCGCCGACCCCGCCGTCCGGCAATGGTGCGGCAACGACGCCGCCGGCAACCGCTCCGGCGACGCCGCCAGCGACAAACGGCGCCACAGCGCCGGCCACGCCGCAGGTCCCCAACCAGTAATCGGGCAACTTATGCCGCGATCTGTTGTCGTTTGATCACAGTCGCGGCAAATGCCGCACGATCAAGAAGATTCGACCGCGCCTCACGCTTGAGGCGCTTCCGGCTAATCGATTATACGTTGCACGCGGCATTCTCGGCGTCCTTAGGGGGCGCCGGGCGACGCCGTGGGCAACAAGCATTGAACGATCGGATCTTCCCCATGCAGCTTCGCAGCTTCATTTTTGCCGGCCTTTGTGCCGTGCTCAGCCTAGGTGCGCCCGCTTACGCGGCCATGCCGACGGCAAATTCGGCCCATAAAGCCGCAGCAACAACCGACCTCGTCAACGTCGCTGCCAAAAGCGATGCGGCGCAATTGAAGCTTCTCAAAAAGAAGAAAGATCCGACGCCGGACGACCTTGCACAGATCCGCAAGATCGAAGCCAAGATCGCAGCCGACAAGGAAGCCGCTCGCGCCAAGGCACTCGAAGCCAGGAAGCTGGCGATGCGCGAGGCGGCGAAAGCCAAAGCCGATGCGGAACGGCAGGCATTCCTTGCCAAGAAGAGCCAGACGCTCGCGACGGCAAAGGTGGCTGACGCCACGCCGGCCAAGAAGAAGACCGTCAACATCATCGAACCGATTACGCCCATTGCGCCGATCCAGTCGGCCGAGCCAATCCCGGCCGAGGCCATGAACGTTGCGCTGACCGGCAACAATGGCGAGTTGCGCAGCGAACCGGTCGGGCAGAAGCCGCAGAGCGTCGGGCTGTTCGCGGGATTGTTCGGCGGCACATCCTCTTCGTCGATGTCGCTGCTTCCGGAGACGCGCGCGCTCGACGCCGCGCTCGAAAGGAAGCAGGCCAAGCGGCAGTTCAAGGTCAAGCCGGAATTCGTGCCGCAGGAGGTCGAATTCACCGGCTACAACCCCGGCACCATCGTCATCGATACCAGCGCCCGTCGCCTCTACCTCGTCGAATCATCGTCAACCGCCCGCCGTTATGCCATCGCGGTCGGCCGGGAAGGCCTGCAGTTCAAGGGTACGGTTGCCGTCGGCGACAAGCAGGAATGGCCGCGCTGGATTCCGACGCTGGATATGCAAAAGCGCGAACCCAAGCACTATGGCCAGTACAAGGACGGCATGCCCGGCGGCGGCGACAATCCGCTCGGTGCGCGCGCCATCTATCTTTACGACGGCAAGAAAGATACCCACCTGCGCATTCACGGCACCATCGCGCCGCAGTCGATCGGAACCAGCGCCTCCAATGGCTGCTTCCGCATGATCAACGAGCACGTCATGGACCTTTACCGCCGGGTGAAAGTAGGCACCAAAGTCGTCATCATCTGACGCTTTGACAGATCGTGCCAAAAGGGCCGGCCTCGCCGGCCCTTTTGTTTTGATACGCCAACGACCAGAGCGCCTTCTTGGGAAAAAGCCTTCGCGGCGGTTTTTTCTCTGGCGGAATCAATTCGGCCGCGTTAAGCGATGACTCCCATGGCGCGATATGTATTCATCACAGGCGGCGTGGTTTCCTCACTTGGAAAAGGCATTGCTGCAGCGGCCCTTGGGGCTCTCTTGCAGGCGCGAGGCTATCGCGCACGCATCAAAAAGCTCGATCCCTATCTCAACGTCGATCCCGGCACGATGTCGCCCTACCAGCACGGCGAAGTCTTCGTGACCGATGACGGGGCCGAGACCGATCTCGATCTTGGCCATTATGAGCGTTTCACAGGCCGCTCGGCCAACCAGCAGGACAACATCACCACCGGCCGCATCTATAAGAACATCATCGAGCGCGAGCGGCGCGGCGACTATCTCGGCGCCACCGTGCAGGTCATTCCGCACGTCACAGACGAGATCAAGAACTTCGTCCTCAACGGCAATGACGACTACGATTTCGTGCTGTGCGAGATCGGCGGCACCGTCGGCGACATCGAAGCGATGCCGTTCCTGGAGGCGATCCGCCAGCTCGGCAACGACCTGCCGCGCAACAACGCCGTCTACGTCCACCTGACCTTGATGCCTTACATTCCGACAGCGGGCGAACTGAAGACCAAGCCGACGCAGCATTCGGTCAAGGAGTTGCGCGGCATCGGCATTGCACCCGACATACTGCTGGTCCGCGCCGACCGGCCGATCCCCAAGGAAGAGCGCAGAAAGCTGTCGCTGTTCTGCAATGTCCGCGAAAGCGCCGTCATCCAGGCGCTCGACGTGCCGCATATCTACGACGTGCCGATGGCCTATCACAACGAAGGGCTCGACTCGGAAGTTCTGGCCGCCTTCGGCATCGATCCGGCGCCGAAGCCGCGCATGGAACGGTGGCAAGCGGTATCCAACCGCATCCACAATCCGGAAGGCGAAGTGACCATTGCCGTCGTCGGCAAATATACCGGCCTCAAGGACGCCTACAAATCGCTGATCGAGGCGCTGTCGCATGGCGGTCTCGCCAACCGGGTCAAGGTCAAGCTCGATTGGATCGAAAGCGAGATATTCGAGAAGGAAGACCCGGCGCCGTGGCTGGAGAAGGTCCATGGCATTCTCGTCCCCGGCGGTTTTGGCGAGCGCGGCTCGGAGGGCAAGATCCTGGCGGCGAAGTTCGCGCGCGAGCGCAAGGTGCCGTATTTCGGCATCTGCTTCGGCATGCAGATGGCCTGCATCGAGGCAGCGCGTTCGCTAGCCGGCGTCGAGCACGCATCATCGACCGAGTTCGGTCCAACCGAGGAGCCGGTCGTCGGCTTGATGACCGAATGGCTGAAGGGCAACATGCTGGAAAAGCGCAGGGAAACCGGCGACCTCGGCGGTACCATGCGGCTCGGTGCCTACCAGGCCGACCTCGCCAAGGGATCGAAGATCGCCGAGATCTATGGCGATACGCAGATTTCCGAACGCCATCGCCACCGCTACGAGGTCAATGTCGACTACAAGGAGCGGCTCGAGGATTGCGGCCTGGTGTTTGCCGGCATGTCGCCGGACGGCGTGCTACCGGAAACGGTCGAATATCCCGACCACCCCTGGTTCATCGGCGTGCAGTACCATCCCGAGTTGAAAAGCCGGCCGCTCGATCCGCACCCGCTGTTTGCCAGCTTCATCGAAGCGGCGGTAGAGCAGTCGCGGCTGGTCTAGACTAGCCGCCCATGCAAACTTACGTCGCGCTGCTCTACAGCATTGTCCTGGGCCAGGGGCGGCGGGTCGTCATGTCCGATCTCAAGGCGATGGCCGAAGGCCTGGGGCTGAACAACCCGCGCACGCTGGTAGCGAGCGGCAATCTGGTTTTTGAGGCGCAAGAAACAGGACTCGCGGCGTTGGAGCAGCGGCTGGAGGCGACGTTCGCAAAGACTTTCGGCCGCCACGTCGACATCATCGTGCGCCGCGCCGACGGCTGGCTGAGGCTGGCGGCAGGCAATCCATTCCCAGCCGAATCGGCCGAGGCCGCGGACCAGGTGGCGGTGCGCGTGATGCGGGCGCCCGTTCCCGCCGGCGCCGCTACGGCGCTTGAGGCCTATGTCGGCAAGGGCGAGAAGCTGCGGATTGTCGGCGGCGACATCTGGATCGTCTTTTCCCGCGAGATGCCGAGTTCGCGGCTGCTTGCGGCGGTGAGCCACAAACGTCTCGGCATCGGCACCTCACGCAACTGGAATACAGTGCGCCGCCTTGCCGAGATAGTCGCAGAATAAACGGGGCGGCTCGCGCCGCCCCGAGTCCGTTCAGGCCTTGGCTATCCTGGCTCCGGCACCGAGTGCCATCGTGCGCAGCACGTAATAGATGACGCCGGCAATTGCCACTCCGAAGAACCAGCCATAGACGCCCCACCATGACGGCAGCAGGCTGGTGAAGTTGGGCAGGATCGAGGAGAAGACCGCGCCGGTACCGGCGGCGATGAAGGCATTGACATGCCAGCCGCCCTGAAAGCGGAATTCGCCATTCTCCCTGTAGAGCGCCTCGACGTCGACCTCGCCCTTCCGGATCAGGTAGTAGTCGACCATCATCACGCCGAAGATCGGCCCCATCGTCGCGCCAATGATGTTGACGAAGGAGGCAGCACTGCCTTCCCAGGGCGCGAAAGGATAAAGCACAAGCGCGATCAGCGCCGCGATGTAGCCGCCCTTCTTGAAGTCGATCTGGCGTGGAAAGACATTGGAGAAGTCGAAAGCCGGCGACACGAAGTTCGCCACCACATTGATGCCGAGCGTCGCCACCGCAAACGTCAGGGCTGCGAGCGCCGCCAGGAACCAGCTGTCGAACTTCGCCGAGATCTGGTCGGGATGCAGCAGCACCTCGCCATAGACGTCGAAGGCGGCGATCGTGGTGACGCCGGCGACCAGCGAGAACAGAATGAGGTTGACCGGCAGGCCCCAGATATTGCCCTTGCGCAGCGATGCCTTGTCCGGGGCGTAGCGCGCGAAATCGCAGAAGTTGAGATAGAGCGCGGAGAAATAGGTCACCCAGATCGCCGCCACCGCAAACAGCGAGGTCCAGGAGCCCGGCGTGCCCGGCACCCCCGCGTCCTTTGTCTTTTCCAGCAGCACATCCATCGGGATGTCGCTGGTGAAGGCGAAGGTGCCTGCCTTGATGCAAAGATAGATCGCCAGGATCAGCATCATCACCCACACCGCCGGTCCGGCCCAATCCTGGAAGCGGCGCACCGTTTCCATGCCCTTCTGGATGATCAGGAGCTGCAGCGCCCAAATGACGACGAAGCAGATCACCTCGAGCCCGGAGTGGCCAAGGAAATGTGTGCTCTGGTTGAAGTCGGCGAACCATTGCGAGCGGATCAGCAGGGCTACGATCGCGCCGGAGGCCGCCGCCGTCTGCGCGCCGTACCAAAAGCAGGCGACGATGGCGCGCACCAGCGCCGGTATGTTGGCGCCCCAGATGCCGAAGGAAGCACGCGCCAGGACAGGGTAGGGCACCCCGGTCTTCACGCCGGCATAACCGACCATGTTCATCAACGCATAGATGATCAGCGAACCGATACCGATGGCGATGATGAAGTTGACGAAGCCGCCGCAAAACAGGAACAGGCTGGCCGCGAGATAGTAGCCCCACAGGCTGTGGACGTCCGACGTCCAGACGTTGAAGATCGAGAACGGTCCCCAGTTTCGAACCTTCGCCGGAGCGAGATCCTCATTGTACAGGTCCGGTGATGCGCCTTGTATGGTCATTGCAATGTCCTCCCCTTGTTACGACCCGCGCCTCCACGCATGGCACGCAGGTTAAGCCTGACGCAGGGGAACCGGCAAGCAGACGATTTGCCGGCTTTGGACTTAAAGACATTCAATGAGAAACGCGCTTATCGGCCGGACGATGCCGTGGCTGCGATATTGAGCTTCGCCGCTGATTCGGTCGCTGCTTGCTTGCCGGCCGGTCGAGCACCGGCCACCGCCGACGTCTCGAAACTGGCCTCGAGCCAGGCTATTGCGCCGGTCACGTCGTCGAGGGCGTAGTTTGCGGCCGTCGGTCCGTTCGGCTTCACGCGGATGGAGATGCCGCCAATTTCGTTGATCGCCTCGAAACCGTGTTCGTCCGATGTATCGTCTCCGAGGAATATCGGCCGCCGGCCGATAAAGGGCGGAATGTCCATAAAACGCCGGATGGCAGCACCTTTGACGGCTTCCAAAGGCATGAGCTCGACGCCGGCGTTTCCCGGAAGCACCCGATAACCCTTCGGAAGCCGGGCCAATGCCTGTTCGACCAGCTGGATTGCGGGCGCAAGCAGTTGCGGTGCTGCTCTTGTATGAACGGCAAGGACCGGCCCCTTGCGCTCGACATAGACCTTGCCGCTGCCCAGTTCGGCCTCGATCTCGTCGGCAAGGGCGGCGATGTCCGCCGGCGCGTCGGCGGCATCGATCGGACCGGTCGGCGTCAGCCGGTGCTCCAGCCCATACAGTCCGGCGATCCGCAGCTTCAGCGGATGGAACAGCTTGTCCACGGCCGGGATCGATCGGCCGGTGATGAAGGCGACCGCACCATCCAGCCGCCGCTCGATGTGTCCAAGCAGGTTGCGCAATTCCTCGCCGACGAACACCGCGTCGGGATGGGCAGCGTGCTCCAGCAGGGTTCCGTCGATGTCGAGGAAGAGCGCCCATTGCCCTTCCGACAGGTTCAACGCCGGCGGTTGTTCAAAGCTTTTCACGACGCTGCCTTCCGTGCCCGCTCGAACATCGAGATGACGTTGTTGGTGTTCGAAGGCGGGCGCTCGCCGGTTCCGGTCACCCTGTCGAGATCGCCGCGTTTGCGCAGGCGCGCGGCATCCAGCAGCATGCTGCCGGCCCAGCGGTAGACGTTGTTGTCGCGGACCATCTCGCGCATCGGCCGCAAACGCTCGCGCTGCTCATCCGGCGTCATCGTCAGCGCCTGCAACAGCGCCTCGCTCATCATGGCCGCATCGTAGGGGTTGACGATCAGTGCTTCCAGCAATTCGCGCGAGGCGCCGGCAAAGGTGCTGAGCAAAAGCACGCCCTGTTCGTCGTCGCGCGCCGCGACGAATTCCTTGGCGACAAGGTTCATGCCGTCATGCAGGCTGGTGACCATGCAGATGTCGGCGGCGCGATAGACCTCGTAGACCTGCTCCTGCCGATGATGTTCGGCGACCATCAGGATAGGGCTGTATGTCTCGCTGCCATATCGCCGGTTGAGCTCCTCGGCACAGCGACGGCATTCGTCATGGAGTTGCTGGTAGGCGGGCAATGTCCCTCGGCTCGGCGCGGCGATCTGCAGGAAAACCACCTTGCCTATCCATTCGGGATATCTCGTGAACAATTCGTCCAAGGCATGAAAGCGATCGAGAATGCCTTTCGTGTAGTCGAGGCGCTCGACGCCAACGCATAGTTTGGTATCCGCAGACAGGCCGAATCTGTCGCGTACGCTGGCGCGGCACTCCTCCACAGACGGCAGTTTTGCCAGCAATTTGGCCGGCCATTCTATGGAAATGGGATAGGCGTGGACCAATGTGGTCTGCCCACCATAGGAGATTGCCGCGTCTGCCCGTTCGATCCGGCTCTCCAGAAAGCGGTCGACACTTTCGGTGAAGTTGTTGGCATGGAATTGGGTATGAAAGCCGATGATCGAACTGCCGAGCAGTCCTTCCAGGATCCGCTCACGCCACGGACAGATGCTGAACACTTCCGAATTGGGCCACGGGATATGCCAGAAGGTGATGACTATCGCGTCCGGCAGGCGCTGGCGAATCATGCGCGGCAGCAGCGCAAAATGGTAGTCCTGCACCAGCACGATCGGCCGTTCGTTGCGGGCTTCGGCAACCACCGTATCGGCGAATTTGCGGTTGACGGCCTCGTAGGCGTCCCAGTCCGAGGCGCGAAACACGGGGCGGGTGAAGGCGATATGGCAAAGCGGCCATAGGCCCTCATTGGCGAATCCCAGATAGTAGCCCTGATATTCCTCCTCCGTCAGCCAGACCCTGCGCAGCGTGTAGGACGGATTGCCTGGCGGCACCTGCACCCGGTCGTCCTTGTCGACGGTGAGGCGGTCTGCCGTGCCGCCGCCATAGGCGATCCAGGTGCCGGCACAGGCGCGGGTGATGGGCTCGAGTGCCGAAACCAGCCCGCTGGCCGGCACCAAAAGTTGCACCCCGTCATCCTTGATGTTGTGGATGTAGGGTTCGCGGTTGGACACCACGATGACCTGTGCGTCCGGCAGGTCGTCGGCCAGGATCTTGCGCAAAGTGTCGGGCGACCACGTGACCAGTGCCGCGTCGGCCGACTGGCCGTTCTTTTCGAACTCGCGCAGCACCTTGCGTGCCGCTTCCGACGCGACATCCTCGCTCGGCGTGTATGCGGCCGCCGTTGCGCGGCCGCGACGCTGGCGGGATATCGATAGGAGAATGGCAAAAGCGGAAAAGCCAAAACTTGCGATCAGCAAAACCCAGAGCAGGTTTACAGTATAATCTGACATGGAATGTGATCTCGCCTCCGGCCAGCTGATAGCCGTTTTTTATTTGTTTTTCTGGTTCGCGGCCGTGTGATAACAACAGCGTTCCCCAGCCGCCCATTTTTGCAACGCACAAAGAGGCTATCGGTTCCGGACGATTGCAATGCCGCGCGTCATTTTCGATGCGCCGCAGCGCGGCGGCATCAAGTGCGCACGATGAGCGGCACCATCCCCTCATACCGATCGGCGAGAAAGGCGACGACCCGGTCGCCGACACGCTGGAATGTGAGGTCGACCACTGTCGAGCCGACACCCAGATGCCGCAATGTCAGCGTGTCGATGCCGATCGGCAGCCTTGGGCGGGTGACCCGGATTTCGCTGTTCCAGCCGTCGATTTCGAGCCCAAGGCAGGCCTGCATCAGCATGAAGGCCGATCCCGCTGACCAGGCTTGCGGCAGGCACGCGACGGGATAGGCGATCGGCGCTTCGCCCGGCGACCGGGTAAAGCCGCAGAACAGTTCCGGCAGCCGCATGTTGAAATGGACAGCCGATTCGAACGTGCCGCTCATCAGCCGGACCACGCTGTCGCGCACGCCATAACGTGCCAAGCCGGCACCGCACATGGCGGTGTCGTGCGGCCAGATCGAACCATTGTGGTAGGACATCGGGTTGAAGAATATCGCATCGTCGGCCAGCGTCCTCACTCCCCAACCAGAGTGGAACGACGCGGAGAGCAGCTGATCGGCGACCATTTGCGCCCGTTCCGGCTCGGGCAGCCCGACGAAGAGAAGATGGCCGGCATTCGACGTCCGTACCTTGCAGAGCTCGCCTGCACCATCGATCGCCAGTGCATAGAAATTGAGATCGTCCATCCAGAAATGGCGTTCCACCGCGGCGCGCATGGTTTCGGCGCGTTCCTCCCAATGATCGGCCTTGTCGTCCTCGCCGCGGCGGCGGGCGAGCGCTGCCAGCCCACGGAACGCGGCAAAGACGTAGCCTTGCACCTCGACCAGGGCGATCGGCCCCTTGGGCATGCGGCCATCGGCATGGAAGACGGAATCGAAACTGTCCTTCCAGCCCTGGTTGGCGAGGCCGGTCTCGGCGCCGCGCTGGTAGGTAACGAAGCCGGTCGCGCGGCTTGTCTCCTCCGTCCATTCGGCCGCTGCACAGAGCGATGGCCACAGACTGTCGACGAATGCCATGTCGCCGGTACGATCCGCATAGGCGCAGGCGAGATGAATGTAGAGCGGCGTGGTATCGACGCCGCCGTAATAGCGGCCGAACGGGAGCTCCCGCAGCGCCGCCATCTCGCCCTTGCGGGTCTCGTGCATGATCTTGCCCGGCTGCGAATCGCTGAACGGCGACGTTTCGGTTGCCTGATGCTGGGCGAGAAAGGCGAGTACGCCGCGCGCCAGCCCAGGATTCAACCACAGCATCTGCAGTGCGGAAATCACCCCGTCACGGCCAAACGCCGTCGAGAACCAGGGTATGCCGGCATAGGGGTAAGGTCCGGTTGCAAGCTCGGTGGTCAGCAACGCCACGTCCGCGCGCGCGCGTTCGATCCAGTCGTTGAAGACGCGGCCGGAGCTGTGCACCGTCGCGCCGTGGCGGCGTTTGGCGCGCATGCCGAAGCGAGCGCGGGCGGCGGCAGCCCGAAAACGGTCGCGGTCGGGTGTCTCCGCCACTTCCGGGCCGACCTCGATATAGAGGACCTCGCTGCTGCGCTTCGTCACCGCAACCAGGAAATCCGCACGGCTGGCGGTCAAATTGTCCGGCGCCCGCGAGAACGAGATTGCCGACAGGCGCACGAGCTGGTCTAGCCCGTCATATCGAAGCACCACGGATGTCGGACTGGTCTCGGCGGCGTGGGCTATTCCGCGCTTGAGCCGGGTCGAACCGCGCACCTCGAACATGTCACGGAAATCTGCTGCGAAATGCAACGAAACCCGAATGGCCGACGATTCCTGGCTGTAGTTGGAAAGGGTGATGCGCTCGAACAGCCGGTCCTGCCAAAGCAGCCTGACGCGTTCTATGTGGATCGCGCCTTGCGGAATGTCGCGACCACCGACACTCTGGATCGGCAGATTGGTCAAGTTCGAGGTGAAAAGCACATTGTCCTGGCTGAGCGATGCGCCCAGCAGCGACATTTGCCGGCCACCGACCGTCAGCCGGAATTCCGAAAGCACACGCGTGTCGTCTCGGAAAAAGCCGTCGCCGGCGCCGCGGATGTCGCCATAGGCGTCGGCCACCGCGAAGCAGTCGCCTTGCTTGAGGGCGAACAGCCGGTGCGGCTCCCGGGGCGCAACCTCGTCGAGGGAGGCAAGGGCTACGGCGGGATCAAGCTTACGCTCGTCGAGTTGATTCATACGTCACAAGCTCTGTCGTTTCGTTCCAATGTCCACAATGACGCCGATCAGGATGCTCTCGCTTCACCGGGAGCGCCGATCAGGCGCGTATAGGCAGCCACATAGTCGTGGGCCATTCTCGTGGCAGAAAAACGGTTTTCGAATACGGCTCTCACCTGTCGCCTGTCGAGGCGCAGCAATTCCGGTATCGAGGCGACCGCAGCATCGACTGAATCGACAAGGAAACCGGTCACGCCGTGGTCGATGATCTCCGGCAGGGCACCGCATTTCCAGGCGATTACCGGCGTGCCGCAGGCCATAGCCTCTATCGCGGCAAGACCGAACGGCTCCGGCCAATCGATTGGAAACAGCAGGCCGGCCGCCTTGCCGAGGAATTCCGCTTTTCTGTCCTCTTCGATCTCGCCGACATAGTCGACACGGTCGCCGTCGATCAGCGGCTCGACCGTGTCGTGGAAAAAGGCGCGGTCGTCATCGCCGATCTTTGCCGCAAGCTTCAGTTTCAGCCCGGAGCGCAAGGCGATCTCGATGGCACGGTCCGGGCGCTTGTCGCGCGACAGCCGGCCCAGAAAGGCCAGATACGGCTGGTCCGCATCCGTCTCGAAAGTCGACTCGTACATATTGATCGGCAGCCCGTGATGGATGGTCGCCAGCCAATTGGCCTTGGCCAGCCCGGTTCTCTGGCTGCGGGAAATCGAGATCATCGGAAAACGCGGAAAATGTTCGTAGGCCGGGGCCAGGTCGACATAGTCGAGCCTGCCATGCGGTGTCGTCACCGTCCGGTCGGGCATGTGTTCGAAGAAAGGAAAATGCAGGAAGTGGCTGAGATGGAAATGGATGATGTCGAACTGTTGCGCTCGGTTCCTCACCTCTGCGAGCATCGAGAGATGCGCTGCGGTTTCGGATTTGTGCGGGCGCGGATCGAGACGGAGCGCGCGCTCGCGACACGCCACCAATTTCGCCGATGTCTTGGTATCGCCGCTGGCGAACAGGGTCACGTCATGGCCAAGCTCGACCAATCCCTCGGTCAGATAGGAGACGATGCGCTCCGTCCCTCCATAGAACCGGGGTGGCACGGATTCATGGAGCGGCGCCACATGGGCTATTCTCATGTTTTGGCATTTCCCTCAAAAAGACTGCTCGTGGCATCGAAATGCATCAGCCGCGCTAACGTTCCCGTACAATGGCGAGATGTCACCCAATTGGGGCAAGATGTCAGGCAATTGGGGCTGCCTGGCGCTTCCACCGCTGCTCGTCTGGTCCGGCCAACATTTTTCAGGCCAAGCCCTCCTTGGCCGGGAACCAAAGCCCGGTTCGCGAGTTTAGTGGGGTTCGATCGCACGCATCCGGTCGACGGGGAGGAAATGATGGACCGCTTGCAATTCTTTTCGCCCGTGCGGATTTTGCGCGGACAGGGACAGCCTGTGGAGGAGATCGACAGCGTTGCCGAAGCAATGGCATTCTTGCGAAAATGGCCGGCTGGGCGGCGCGGGCCGGTTTACCAATGTGCGGTGAATTGCTGCGCAGCGGCCATGGCCGGCCGGATGTCGGCCGAGGAAGCGCGAAAGGCTTTTGCCGGCTTCGCCCGGATCACCCGCCTGCTCGAGGGCGATAGGCCGTTGCCGATGAGCGGCGAGGATCGGCATCGCGATCACGCGTTGAGGCGATAGGCGCCAACTGCTGCAGATCGTCAGATGAAGGATGGCATTCAGCCGGAGCGCCCGATCGGCGACCGACGCGCTTTCGCTTACATTTTCGCAGGTGCATTTACGCTGATATTTGGTGCCGAAGGCATTGGGTTCATTGCTCGCCTTCTGGCAGACCAACCTATGGCAAATCAAAGTCGCTTCGGTTGTCTCGGGGGTAAGGCCCGGGATGACTATTGCGGTTGTCGTGGCCGGCATGCCCATGATTGTGAACCGGAGTAAATTCCGAAAATTTTGCATAGATAGCTCGCTTTCTGACGCCCCGCTTCTCGGGCTCGCGCCCAAGCTTCCTCGTTGTCGAGTGGGTGTTTGCGACAAGGCCGCATACGGATCGCTTACGCCTCAGCGGTCGGGGCTCAGGGCGGCATAAAAAGTTGGATGAAGCGCAGACAATGGTGCCGCATTGCGGTATTTCGACCGGAAAAGGCCAAAGATGCACTTTTGGGGGAATGGATAATGTCGAAACGGCTTAGACTGGTGCTGGGAACGGCCGGCGCAATTGCCGTCGCCATTGTCTGGGGGATCGTCGCCACGTTGATGGGTGTGCCATCGATTCTGATCACCGTAGGAGCGGTCGCGATCGGCGCGGGCATCTACAGCTATCAAAACCGGAACTGATCCGGTACCCGGCGACGCGGCATAGCCCAAAACTCCCACGGTCGCAGACTGCCTGCGGCAATGCTCAGTGTACGAAAATTACCAACGACAGCGTTCTGTGGAACGAGTGGCCTGCCGAAGCTATTGTGGTGGCGGTCCGAGACACCCCGCCTCGGGCCACTGGCTCACCCAGCCGAGTGGTCCGCTGCTACCCAATGGCAGCGGACCCTTCACCCGGAGGACGGACCCCGGAAGACGGACATTGTGCCGAATCGAGGGAGAACGATGGTCGTTGACGAGATTGCAGCGCGGCGCCTGAAAATTCTGATCGAGCAATATATGGAGACCAGGAAGAGGCGCCACGATGTGGTTTCTACCGCAGCGGCTGAGATCGCGATCAGGGCTGTCATGCCGAATTGCCCGGTCTCCGGAAAAGCCCTTGACGAAATGATTGCGGCATGTGCGTTCGAACATGGGCTGGGGGTGCTGTTCGATCGACCTGACGCATGAAGGCCTAAACGCCATGAATCCCAATGCCAAAATCGCGCGGTGCTGTCGTGTACGAATTCGAGGCTGCTCCTGAGGCGCTTGCGACTAAGGCGCGTCGCGTCGATCGGCCTCATGCGATGAGCTTTAGGTTCTTGTTTTGATACATGTTGTTGTCGCAAAACCGCTGCACATTTTTGCGCGACATGGATTAGAGAAACCGATCAACCGGAGCAGCCATGCCGAGATATTTTTTCCATTTCCGAAACAATGAGGGCCGCTTGACGGAAGATTTCGAGGGTCAGGAGTTGGACGGTTTGTCCGCGGCTCAGGATAACGCCATGGCTTCGGCCAAGGAAATCCTGGCCGAGGGCCTGCTCAGCGGCAGCCCGGTCCTGACAGGTCTTTCCTTCGAAATCTGCGACGAGAACCGGAAGCTGCTTTTCCGATTTCCCTTCTCGGAAGCTGCCGAAAAGGCTGGCACTCGACCGTGATTGGCCAACAGCCCCGCAATGCGGGCGGGCTTTGATCGAGCCTGGCTGAAAAACCGCATGTCGCGGTAAGACGGTCGTTGGTGCAAATCAGCACCATAGACAAATTAGTAGCATAGTTGCCGGCACAAAGCAAGAACAAATATGGCTTACCTTGCCGAAAAGGCGTGCGTTTCAGGAACTCGAGGGCAGGCGCGGGTAGGGGGCGCCAAGCGACATTGCGATTTCCAACCGATGTGTCGATTTGTCGGGCCGGGTGTTCGTCAACTTCCCGAAACGTCTTCGCAGGATGCTGTGATCAGGAGTTCCTTTCTCCCGCGGTTACGTTTACAGGACGCTCAGGACAGTGTCGTTTGCGCGCCAGCAACTGGACCGGATTAGGCCCGGCGCACAGTCGTCCTCCGTCAAGGAAATCAGTCCGGCGCCGTTTTTGGAGAACAATGATTTGTGGTGGTCAAATAAGCAAAAGAGATTCAAGGGAACGTGGGACGACCGGCTGGACGGGCTATTCTCCGCAGAGGTCGACTACGCCGGGAAATCCATTCTCGATGTTGGCTGCAACATGGGTGTTGTCGCCTATGAGATATCCAAGCTAGGACCGAGTTCGATCCATGGGATCGACATTCTCAAGCCGCATATCGAGACGGCCAGGATGATCTTCCTGGGTTGTCCAGTCCAAAGCCGGTTCGATTGTCTCGATCTTGGCAGCCGGAAGCTGCAAAATGTTCTCCAACCGCAGTACGACATCGTCATGCTGCTGGCGGTCTACCATCACATGCAGTGGAGCCTGGGCGCGGACAAGGCGAGAAGCGTGCTGTCCGATATCGCCAGGCGTGCTCAAACGATCGTTGCCCGCGTCCCCCCTGGCAAGGATAAGGAGATGATCGCGGTCCTTTCGGATGTGGGCTTTTCGATCAAAAGCAATCACACATCGCCTCTTGGAAGCCATCTCATGGTCCTCGCAAAACACTGACCAGGCATAGCGCGGCCGACGACGAATGGCGCAAGAGCCGCATAGCTTGGCATGCGAGGAACCGACGGTCATAAGCCGATGACGTGCAAGGATCCGGTTCGGCATTGACTGCGGTCGGGAACGAAGCCACAGACAGTGATCGAAACCGTCTCGCGCTTTTAAGACAACGCGAAGACCGGACGGGATCGCAACGGGCGGCGACGAGATGATTGCAAAGAAACGAGTGTCAACGGTCCCGGCATATCCGCTGATCAAGCGTCTGATCGGCGAAAATCTGCCGCCGCACAAGATGCTGTATGTGACAGGTTTGCTGTGCTCGATCGCCGCTGCTGCGGCGACCGGCGCAGCGGCCTGGATCATGAAAGTCATGATCAACACCATCTATGTCGAGCGAGACGCTGCCGCTGTATCAGGTATCAGCGTCGTCATCATCGGCATTTTCCTGGTCAAGGGCATAGCTGCCTACTGCCAGACCATCACGACGGGAAAGATTCGCCGGGCTATCGTTTCGGACCTTCAAAACCGTCAATTTTCCCGAATGGTGTATTTCGACATCGGCCGTTTCGCCAACCAGCATCCGGCAAAATTCATCTCCAAAATCATGTTCAACGCGCGCGCCGGGGCGACCGTTATTCTCACCCTCACGAGCAGCGCCGTCTCTGATCTGCTGACCCTGATTGCCTTGGCCAGCGTCATGGTCAAGCAGGACCCGGTAATGTCGCTGATATCCGTGGCGGTTCTGCCGATGCTGTTCCTGTCAGTCGGCGCGATAACCAGGAAGCTCAAGGCGCTGGCGAGGGGCGAGACGGAATTGGCCGCACAAGTCCAGTCGATCGGCACGGAAGCCGTCGAAGGCATCCGCACCATCAAATCCTTCCAGCTCGAGGACAAGGCGGTTGCCAGCTTTGCAAAGGCCGTCCGCAAGATGGAAAGACGTGGCATCCAGATCAACCGGACATCAGCATTGATGAGCCCATTGATGGAGACCGGCGGCGGCGTGATCATCGGGCTTTTCGTTATGTATGCCAGCTGGCAGACCCTCGGCAACGGCAAGACGCCTGGCGAATTCATGGCCTTCATTACCGCGTTCCTGCTTGCCTATGAGCCTGCCAAGCGGTTGGCCCGGGTCAACGTCGACATCCAGAAGCAAATGGTTGCCGTCGAGCAGATGTATGATTTGATCGACACGCCCGAGCAGCGGCGACTCGCAATCGCAGGCGAGCGCCTGACCGACGTCGATGGTGGTATCCGCTTTGAAGATGTGGCCTTCTCCTATGACGGCAACAGCCCGGCGCTCGAGGGTGTTTCCTTCGACGTGCGACCTCGTGAGAAGCTGGCGATCGTCGGCCGCTCCGGCGCCGGCAAGACCACCATCGTCAATCTGATCCTGCGCCTGATGGAGCCGGACAAGGGCAGGATCCTGATCGACGGAAAGGACATTTCGAAGATCAGCCTGGCCGACGTTCGCGACAATATCGCACTTGTGTCACAGGACGTCTTCCTGTTCGAAGGCTCGATCCGCGACAACATTCGTGATGGCCGCCCGAACGCTACGGATCAGGAAATCGAGTCTGCTGCGAACCTCGCCCGGGTCACCAGCTTTGCTTCGGCGCTCGAAAACGGGCTCGACACGCTTGTCGGGCCGAGCGGCACCAATCTGTCGGGCGGGCAGAAACAACGCGTCGCCATCGCACGCGCCTTGCTCAAGAATGCTGCGGTAATCGTCTATGATGAAGCGACATCGGCGCTTGACGGTGAAAACGAACGGGCAGTCATGGAGGCAGCCTTCGACAACACATTTCAGCGCACGGTGATCTGCATTGCGCACAGGCTGTCTACAATCAAGGCGGCCGATCGTACTCTCGTGTTTGACGCCGGACAGCTTGTCGATGATGGAACGCATGACCAGCTTGCCAAACACAGCGAGATATATCGTTCGATATTCCACCTGGAGACGCCCGATCCGATGGCCGAAAGCGGCAAAAAGCTGCGGCAAAGCGTATTGCGCTGAAGGCCGATGACCAGCTTTTATCACGGTTCCTATGTCCGGTATGTGATTGGTGGACTGGGCCTTCAGCTGCGCCGGTACAAAAAGGCGGTGCGCAGGTTGTTTTCCGGTCCCAAGCAGCCGCGTTCCATTCTTGAGCTGCAGGCCAAGGTTGAGGCGCTGATCGTGCGCAGGGACTGGAAAGGCCTTGAAGCCGGTACCAATGAGATGGCTGTCACGGCCGATCACAATCGCGACCCGGAGCTGATGCAGAAGGCGGGCCAGGCATTCGAACGGCTTGGCAACTTTGCGCGGGCAGCTGAGCTTCGGCTTTCCGCTCGCAGGCTGCGGAAAGGGAAAAGCGCCAACGATTGGACCGGCGAGAATCTCGGATCGGATACACTGCTGATCGATCTTGTGGAGGATGACCCGCGCAGCCTTGGCCGGGTTATCCGCCACGCGCGACTGGCCGGCGCTGCCGCTGCCTATGCGCAAAGCGCAACAATTCGGGTCGAGCCGCGCCTGGTATCAATTCTGCAGCGAACGTTCCCGAAGGCGACCGTGATCCCGGCGCAGCAGGATGTGGTCGGCGACAAACGTGCGACTTTCGAAGATCTCGCCTGGGTGTTCGGACGCGATGCCGAAAAGCTTGCTGCCGACTTCGTGCCGCTGCGGGCAGATCCTGAACTCGTCGAGACATTCCGCAGGCGCTATCGCTCGATGACGGATCTGCCGCTGGTGGGTCTCTCCTGGGGCAGTAAATCCCACACCAAGGACGTGCCTGACTTCCCGGAATGGGCAAGGTTCATCGCCCAGACGCCAGCGACATTCGTTTCGCTCCAGTACGGACAGATCAAGCCGGCGTTGCGGCGCCTTCGCAACGGCAATGACGCGCGTCTGATCTTTGACGACAGCGTCGACCAGATGGTCGACATGGACCGTTTCGCCGCACAGGTCGCCGCACTCGATGCTGTCGTGACGATCAGCAATACGGCGGCCCATCTTGCCGGAGCCCTTGGCGTGCCGACTGTTTTCCTCATCGACGACAATTTTCAGACGGCATGGCCAGTGACCGGCGACCGGACACCCTGGTATCCGAAGGGCATTATCATTCGCAAGGAGGGGCGCCCTTGGTCGCTGGTGCTCGACGGGGCCGGCCGGCGGCTCTCGTCGATCCTGACGACGCTTTCCGACGCTCCCCGAGGACGATAGAACATCGCCGTGCAGAACAGACGAACCATCCTTCAGAAAGCAAAAACCGCCGATCTGCGCCCGCAGAGCGCCGTCGGCAAGCGGCTGCAGAAGGTTCTCGAGCGGGCAAAGGAACTTCTTAGACGTCCCTCGCGCCACGCCGACGAAAATGCCGAAAGGCATACGAGGCTGATGGAGGAAAGCGTGCAGCGTGGTGACTGGCAAACTGCTCGCGACCATGCACTGGCGCTTGGCGTGCTTGGTGAGCAGCTTGGCGATCTCGGGCTGATCAAGAAAGCGGGGCGTGGACTGAGGCGTCTCGACGGAGGAAATCGCATCTGGCAGTTGATGGCGGCGAGCAAGCAGCTGCGCGGCAGGCCCGATTGGGATGGCAGTGATCTTGCGGGTCGCACGCTTCTCGTCGATCGTCGCGAAGGCGACCTGGCGATCTTTTTCCAGTTCGCGTCGCTGCTTGGTCCAGTCGCGGCTGCCGGTCGATGCATCGTCTTCGTCGAGCCGCGACTGGCACCGCTTTATCGCAGAACATATCCTGCGCTCGATGTCAGGATTGAAGGGGAAGAGGACATGGCGGCGGTGGACGCCGACGTCGTTGCCGGTTTCGAGACACTCGCAAAGCATTTCTGGCCGGACGACCCGGCGGCACGCGCGCCCTTCGTTCCGCTGGAGCCGGACCGCCGACTGGTTGCCGAGCTGCGCGGCACCTATCTCGATGGCGGCCCAGGTCCCCTGATCGGATTTGCCTGGGGAAGCCTGAACAAGAGCAAGGATCTGCCGGCTCTGGACGATTGGCGGACGCTGTTCGGCAGCCTGCCGGGGCGCCTCGTCAGCTTGCAATATGGCGATGTCGGGCCGGCCCTCTCCGAGTTCGAGCGCCACGCGCCGGGGCGCATCATCCATGACGCTTCCGTCGACCAGTTGACGGACATGGACCGCTTTGCCGCCCAAATCGCGGCGCTCGACGCGGTGGTGACGATCAGCAATACCGGCGCCAACCTCGCCGGAGCGCTGGGCGTGCCGACGATTGTCATGCTCGACGACGGGTTTCGCCTGTCCTGGCCTGCTTTCGGCGAGACCGTCGCCGCATATCCGACCGTTCGACTGGTCCGAAAAGGCGGCCGAGCCTGGGCGTCGGCAGTGCAGGAAGCAGGCGGACGGGTCATGCAAATCATCGGCGGAGCTGGCGATGGAGGGTAACCAACTTGTCGGCCGGTTGCGCCGCGCTGTCGCGCTTGCAGGCTACAAATACAAGGTCTGGTTCCGACGTCACCGCCGGCAGCTTTTCCTTCGCTGGCGCGACGGCGACATTGCCGATCAGATGGCGGATTATCGGCGAAGCGTCGAGTCGCGCGATTGGCCGGCGGCACTGCCGAAAGCCCTGGCTCTTGGATCCATTGCGAAGTCGAGGGGCGAGGTCCACCTGATCGACGAGCTCAGCAAGGCGCTGATGCGGATGGGCGCCTATGGCGCAGCCGCCGAACTCAGGATCGCACGACGCCACATCGTCAACGGCCGCGTCGATGGGGAGTGGCTGGGCCAGGATATTTCGGGCCAGACACTGCTGGTCGATCTGATGGAAACCGAAAAGCAGGGTCTGGCCACCGCGATCCATCATGCGAGTTCCGTGGGCTGTGCCCTGGCGCGCGCCGCCCGCTCGATCGTGCTGGTCGAGCGCCGCCTGGTACCGCTCTTTCAGCGCACTTTTCCGACCGCCGACGTGCGGCCGGTCGGCGCTGATGGCAAGGCTGCCTATGGCGAGGCGCAGGCCTTCGCCGGCGTCCAGCATCTGACTGCCGTTTTCGAGACCGACGAGGCGACGATCCGCGAGCATTTCGTGTCCCTTAAGCCGGATCCGGCCCGGGTCGCTGAACTTCGCGCCCGCTACCGGAAGGAAGGGCGGCCGTTGGTCGGTATCGCATGGGGCAGCTCCAATCCCGGCAAAGACCTGCCGCCGCTTGCCGCCTGGCGAAACCTGATCGGCCGCCCGGACCTTCGGTTCGTCTCGCTGCAGTATGGCCAGATCGAGACCGATCTGAAGATCCTGACCGACGGTGAGCCGGAGCGCATTCTTCATGACAGATCGGTCGATCAGCTCGTCGACATGGACCTTTTCGCCGCGCAGGTTGCCGCGATGGACGCCGTGGTGACCATCAGCAATACCGGAGCGCATCTGGCCGGCGCGCTCGGCATCCCCTCGGTTTTCATTCTGGGCGACGGCTTCAAGCGCTCCTGGCCGGTCGAGGGCGACCGCACGCCCTACTATCCATCGGCCGTGCTGGTCTCGAAACGGGAACGCCCCTGGTCCGTGGTGATGGGCGAGGCCGAGTCCATTCTGGCGCCATGGGTCACAAAAGTGAGTGGCTAATGCATGTCGTCCAAAAGCGCGTCACTGAATACGCTTCGACGCGATGCGCATTAAGGGGTTCGGCCGACGGACCGCGCAATGGAGCGCCCGTGTCGAACAGTCGTCGCAACAGGCCAAAAAACATAAGGCATTCCGAACCGGGATATAGTAAAGGCCCAATTCGCCCCGCAGAGGATCGCAATTCTTGCCGGCATTTCTGCCTTGTGTTCGAACCAGCCGTAGGCTTAGGCGCCCAGTAATAGGGTTGGTCTGGCCGGCAGCGGTTCGGGCGCCAGCTCTGATAATCTAAAGGAGGTCTCTCCCATGTCCTTTCTAAAATTTTTCCAGGCCAAAGCGCCACCTCTTCCTCTTATCGTATCCTTTCCAAAATCGGGGCGCACCTGGCTGCGTGTCATGCTGGACGATCTAGGAGTTGAAGTTCAATACATTCACGACGGAACCGACCACAAGTTACTTCGACCGAAATCGAGCCTCAAGGAGAATAAATCTCGATACAAGAAGAGAAGAACAATAATGCTTGTTCGTGATCCAAGAGATACGGTGGTCTCAGGGTACTTTCAGGTTCAGAAGCGCCACATGCTTCCAGCGGGATCGTTCAGCGATTTTATCAGAAGCGACAATCATGGGATCGAAAAGATCATTAGATTTAACCTGCATTGGTTTGCGGCAATGCCCCGGATGCGCGAAATCCGGTATCTTCAATATGAAGACATGCATCGGGATACAGCTGGTGTCCTTCGCGCGATCCTTGGATTCCTGAACCTGCAGGCTGACGATCGGACGCTTGTCGAGGTGGCGAACAACCGAACATTCGACAAGATGAAAGTGAGTGAATCGACCGGTGATCTGTCCGATCGATACGGCAAGATATTACAGCCCCGCGATGCGAATGATCCCGAAAGCTTCAAGGTGCGCAAGGGCAAGATAGGCGGTTACGGCGAATATCTTTCCGAGGACGACGTGGCCTATTGTGACGAGCAGTTGGCTAAGTTCGAATATTGGGAGAAGCTGGACAAGGTCTTTAGCACCAACGGCTTGTGCTACGCTCGCGTCGATAACCGCGCCCGGGTCGCCTTGGGTTAGGGAGCATTGCCGACATGGTGATGCGGACCGGATTCATTTGCGGCTGCGGCCATAGCGGGACGACGTTGATTGCGACGATCCTTGCGTCGCATCCTGACGTCTACCTGCCGCTCCAGGAAACCAACATTTTCTTCAAGTGGACGCCACTGGCCATGTTCCGCTTCGGGAAACTGAAACGGGCGGCGCTCGAGGCTGGAAAGAACGTGCTGCTTGAAAAGACACCGCGGCATATCCGCCGTGTCGCCCGCATTCGCCGGCTCGTGCCCGGCGCGCGTTTCGTCATGCCGGTGCGAGATGGGCGCGACGTCGTAGCGTCCCTGATCAAACGACTTGGCAACCCAAAGGAGGCTCTCGACCGCTGGATCAACGACAATGCGCTGGTTTTTGCGGAACGAGGAAAGCCGGATGTGCTGATCTATCGCTATGAGGACCTGGTCGAGAATCCGGCCAAAGTCGTCGAGCAGATCTGCGGCTTTCTCGATGTGACCTTCAGCCCGGATCTCCTCGACTACCACAAGAACCCGCAGCAATGGTTCAAGCCGACCGACGCCAGCGTCGAGACCCAACATGAGGTGCTCCGGAACCAACAGGTCAATCAGCCGATCTACGACGGAAGCGGGAGATGGCGCTCCGAACTTGGAAACGCCGAGTTACAGGACCTGGTACAAGGACGAGGTGCCCAGCTTATGAAAGCATTCGGTTATGCATGATGTCGGTTCGGCATCTGCTGGAAATGCCGTCTACCAATCAATCTTGTCGATCAAACCCGTTTTGAACAGGCTGTGAGCTCCTTCGTACAGCATTGACTGTTCGCTCATCGCGCTGAGAGCAGCTTTACCGCTCGATACCTCATGATACTGGCGATATTTGGAAGCGCCGTTCCAATACTGACCTTCCGCCACCGCGACCTGCGCCTTGTCGTTGAAATCGGCGAAGAACTTGAAATGAAGCAGGCCGCCCAATCCCTTTATATAGTTTCGCCAGTAAGGCAGCGGTGAGTGAATCGACGTAAAAATCGTCTGGCGATCAACATATATCAGAGGAAACTTGGTCAACTTGTGCTGCCTGGCGAAAAGCCGGGTCCTCGGGCCGCCTGTGATCTTGAGATGCCGAGGGCTCCTCGTCACCTCATAGCCGCTGCCGTCGAAATGGTCCGCAACTTGCCATGGCGGCACGATGGGATCGAAGGGTACGTCCCAGATGTTTCCACTCGGATACATGTCGATCATCGGCGCCAGCAGGCGTGTCATTCCGCGCCGCTTGAGCCAGTCGGCCATCGCACCGAGCGGATGCTGATCCATGCCGTCATAGACAAGATATTCGTCCGCATCGACGGTCAGATACCAGCGAGGCTGACCATAAATCTGCACAATCCGCTGCCGCCAAAGGTTTCCCAGGTCCGACTGCGAATAGGTGATCGGCGAGCTAAATAGATCGACATCTGGCTGCTCGGCCAGAAGCTCAGCTGTTCCGTCTGTCGAGCGATCATCGAGGACGGCGAATCTGGTGACGCCGAGCTCGCGATAGTGCTTCAGGAACGGGCGTAGCCTGTCCGCCTCGTTGCGGATGACGAGGATCAAAGGCAGGTCATTGGCTTTAAGGGGCGTTATCGGCCGCAGCGATGACACTTCTGCCCGTCTTCCGAAGGTGTGTCTCAGCCGATATATGGCGGTGTCGGTAATCGTCCGGCGGACAATGGCGGGCCAGGTTGCTTTGCTCAAGCCGTCGATTCCCCTCATGGCGGTCACCGCCCGGCTGGAGCTGGCGCGGATCCGCTGTTTGCTGTTAATTTCTACATGCAGCACCGTTAGGCAAATCGCAAGCAGTTGCGGACAATGGACATAGGCCTGTTCTGAGTTCCGGCGGGTGAGCTTTCCAACTGTTGCCGATGCGCGCTGGCCTCTATAGACATCGTCAGATGGCAACAAGGCCGGAGCCCAGACCCCATGCACGCCGGCATTCGTGGCACCGAAATTCAATTCGACAGGCCGATCCTGTTCGTGCGCCAGCGTTATGCGCCTTTTGGTGGAGGCGAGATCATGCTGGAAAACATCATGGCGGCGTTCGCCGCGCGTCAGCGGCCGGTGGCCGTGCTCTCCGGCGACTGGCCGCGTTATGAAGGCATAGAATTCATTCATTGTGCCGGCCGCCGGTTTCCGCGTTCGCTGCGGGCGACGTCCTTTGCTCAAGCCGCCTGCCGCAAGATCGCCGAGATGCCACCGGCCCTGGTGCAGAGCAACGATCGCCTCCCGTGCTGCGATGTCTTCCGGGCCGGGGAGGGCGTTCATGCCGCCTATCTTGCCGAGCGGCGGCGTTTCGAGACGCGGCTTGGCAGGGCGGCAATGGCGCTGAGCCCCTTTCACCGCCAGACGCTGCGCCTCGAACGCGCAACCTATGCCAGCCCTCGGCTCAAAGCTGTCATTGCCATTTCGAAAATGGTCGCAGACGACATTGTCCGTCACTATGATTATCCGGCGAAAAATGTGCACCATATTCCGAACGGAGTGGACCTCGACCGCTTCAGCCCGCAGCTGCGCCAACTGCATCGGGCGACAATGCGCGCGCGGCTCGACGTCGACGAAAACAGGACGGTCGTCCTGTTTGTCGGCTCGGGCTTTGCGCGAAAGGGACTGCTTGCACTGATGAAGGCGGTCGCCAGGCTCGATGGCGAGCCTGAATTATGGGTCATCGGCCATGATTCGCGCGCCAACGCCTTCAGGCAGGCCGGCGACAGGCTCGGTCTCGGCGCACGACTCAAGATGCTGGGGCCGCAGAAAGACATGCTGCCGTGGTACGGCGCGGCCGATATGGCCGTGCTGCCTTCCATCTATGACCCTTTCGGCACAGTGGTGATCGAAGCCATGGCCAGCGGCTTGCCCGCCGTGGTAAGCACCGGCTGTGGAGCGCGCGAGCTTGTCGAGCGGTTCGAGCCGACGCTTGTCTGCGATGCGGCCAGCGAAAGCGACCTCGCAGCAGGGCTCGCGCACGCGCTGCAGTTGTCGTCACGACCTGAGACCGCAGCCAGGGTGAGAGCGGCGGCCGAACACTATGATTTCAATGTCATGATCAACCGAATGATGGCGCTGTATGAAAGCCTTGATCTGAAATGATTTTCGACTTTGTTAAATCAGGTTAGTATCCTCGGTGTGCCAACAGGCCGGGAGCCGATGCTGCAGATGCATTCGAATGACAGTGGCAGCTTTGATGCCGGAACATTCTGACCGTGCCGGCGCTCTCGGTCATTATCATCACCCGCAACGAGGAGGCGTCCATCGCGCAATGCCTTCGGTCGGTCCATTTTGCCGATGAGATCGTCGTTCTCGACAACAACAGCAGCGACAGGACCAGGGAGATTGCCGGTGATCTGGGGGCCAAGGTTCTGATGACCGTTGATTGGCCCGGTTTCGGCGCGCAAAAAAACCGTGCGCTGGCCGCGGCAACGGGGGATTGGATCCTCTCGCTGGATGCCGATGAGTGGGTGGAGGCGCCGCTCGGCGCGGAAATCAGGGCCGCAATCGCCGACCCAAAAGCCTATGACGGCTTCGAAATGCCGAGAAGATCGCGCTTTTGCGGTCACATTGTCCGCCATAGCGGCTGGTCGCCCGATCTGGTGCTCAGGCTCTTCCGTCGCCGCTCCGGGCGCTTCAGCGACGACACCGTGCACGAGAAGGTATTGGTGAACGGGAAGGTCAGCCGATTATCCCAGCCGATCGAGCACGATTCCATTACCGACTTGGCAGATGCCCACGACAAGATCGGCCGGTACGCAGAAGCGTCCGCCGCGCAACTGCTTGCCGAGGGCAAAAAAAGCTCGATAGGCAAGGCGGTCTTGCGCTCCGTCTGGGCCTATGTGCGCAGCTATATTTTCCGGCTGGGATTTCTGGACGGTTCCATTGGCGCGATGGTGGCCGCGTATTCGGCCAGCTACACCTATCAGAAATGGGCGCGTGTCGCATTGGGAATGCCAGGCCAGGTGCACCCAAAAAAAAGCAAGGCTGAGACCAGGACAAATCTGTGAGAAACCGGCTTGGTTGACCGCCATTGTTGCCGAGCCATCGCCAACTAGTTAGTGTACGACCGTTAAAATCGAAAGCCAGGGTAGTGAATATGACTGATGCGTTTAGGGTATTTATCGGATGGGACAGCCGTGAGCCGATCGCGTACGACGTCGCGCGGCATTCGCTGCTCAAACATGCGTCGGCGCCTGTCTCCGTCATTCCGATCAAACAGGACGAGATGCGTGCCCGTAGGCTGTACTGGCGGGAAAAAGATCCGCTCGCCTCAACGGAGTTCACCTACACGCGCTTCCTCACGCCCTTTCTCGCCGACTACACGGGTTGGGCCCTGTTTTGCGATTGCGATTTCCTGTGGCTTGGTGACGTCGCGGGCCTGCTGAAATACACGGACTCGGACAAGGCGGTCTATTGCGTCCAGCATGACTATACGCCGAAGGCCACGACCAAGATGGATGGCGTGGTCCAGACGTCCTATCCTCGGAAAAACTGGTCGTCGCTGATGCTGTTCAATTGCGCGCATCCTTCGGTCAAATCGCTCACGCCAGAGGTCGTGAATCAGGAAAGTGGCGCCTATCTTCACCGAATGCAGTGGGTTGCCGACAAGGATTTGGGTTCATTGCCGGTAGAGTGGAATTGGCTCGAAGGCTGGAACGAAAAGCCTGCTGTCGGCACGCCTAAGGCGGTCCACTATACCAGCGGCGGCCCGTGGTTTGCCGAGTGGCAGAATGTCGACTACGCCGATTTGTGGATAGCAGAACGCGACGAGTTCCTGGCTTCCGATCAAGCAGAATCTTCTCAGAGCGCAGTTCGATAAGAGCATCGTGTTTGGCAGGTGACCTGAGCGCTTCCGAAGTGGCATCGATTTTCGTGTCGCCAGGGGCGCAGCAGCAACCAGCCGTCAGGCGCTGGGCGTCGGCAACAATGCGCGGCGCGCCTTTGGGCGGGACCGGGGGCAGATTGCGCCTAGGACTCTGGCAGTTTCGGCCGGGTAGGCATGCCGCACCCAGTTAAGGATCAGCTCGCGGCAATATGATCGGTTTGGGGTCCGTCAGCTCTTTCATCGGCCTAGCCGGCACGCGAAAGTCGACCATGCCGTCACTGCGAAGACGCCTCGATCGATTCCTGGAAAACCGCGGGCCTAAAATGCCGCGGCTGCAGCTGAACCATGTCGAGCGCCTGGCGCTGGTTCGTCGCCATGGTGATTTTTCCCTTGCCTATTCGACCGCCGTGCAGAAGGGGCTTCATTACTTTGGCGATGCCCACGGCTACATCGCTTATGGCAGCAAAACGCGACATCATTTCGCGCTCGGTGATCCAGTGGCTGATCCGGCCGATCGGCGCGACTATATCAGACGTTTCATCGAGGTTGCCGGCAGCCCGTGGTTCGTGCAGATCGGCGAACAGACGGCGCGCGTGCTTGCCGGGCTTGGCTATCAGGTCAACCGCCTCGGCGTCGACACCAGGCTTGTCCTGCCCGGACACGACTTTTCCGGAAAGCGCAATGAGACAGTGCGCTATTCCGAACGCTGGCTCTTCAGGAAGGGGTTTTCCTTCGCGGAGGACAACGGGACCGTCTTCCTCGACGAGATTGCCAGGCTCTCCCAGAATTGGCGGGCCGACCGCATCGTCAAGCGCTGGGAGATGAGGTTTCTCAACAGGCCTTTTGCCGATCACCTTGGCGTCGATATGCGCCGTTTCGTCCTGCACGGTCCGGATGGGGAGCTCGCGGCCTTGCTGGATTTCGATCCGCTGTTCAGCGACGGCAAGCTCATCGGCTACACCACCTCGTTCAAGCGCAAGCACATCGATGCCTCGGCGCATGCCGAGATCGGCCTGACCAAATTTGCGGTCGACCGTTTTCGCGACGAAGGTGTTTCCGTCATCACCCTCGGCCTGTCGCCGCTTGTCGAAATCGAACCTAGCGGGTTTGCCGAAAGCGATTTCTGGCGGCGCGCTTTCCAGCGCGCCTATGACTCGCCGTGGGTCAATCGCACCCGCTTCAACCTGCAGGGGCAGGCGGCCTTCAAGCGCCGATTCCACGGTGTCGAAGAGCCGACCTATCTCGCCTTTCGCAAGGGGAGCTTTTTCGAAGCGCTTTCTCTGCTCCGGCTGATCAGGGCCGTCTAGTGCTTGGCGCGGATGAGGCTCGTCGGCTCCCAATTTGGTCGATCTGCCAAGCTTGATTGTTTAGGCGGGAAAAGGAATGCCGCGGTGGCTGCGAAAGACCGGCTGTGAAGCGCCGGACCATTCTTGCGGTCTTCGCCCCAGTCCCGCCGGGGCACTTTTGGCAGCCTGAGAACAGCTCCGCATCAGCGCCACGGGGTCGGATTCACGGTTGCTGCAGCGTACCGCCGGGAATAACGAGAGTACCCTGGCCCGGCCTCGAGTATCTGAAGCCTATGAAGAACAAAGCAACGATGACCAAACAAATGACGATGACCGCGACGACGCTGCCAGGATGGTGTCCGGTATCTGGCGGTTGGACCATTGCCTTCCCGTATGGCTATCGCCGCTGACCTTCTTCATCTTCCAACCGAGCATGACGACTGTCAATGGACAGAGGAGCTGCCCCCCGCCATCCAATCAGCCGCCGGTAGTGTCGAACACGTTACGCGCTTGCCGACGAAGCTGATGATGGACCGAACCACAACTTGTCCTAAGCACGCCTCCATCGCTGCGAAGCGTTGGATGGCGGCGATCCACCGCGGCTTAGTCAAGCCGGAAACAGGAACGCCGCCGCCGGATCGAAAAAGACCTGCCGGCTGCAGGGCGACACACCCTGCGATTGCATGGCGGCGGAGGTCGGCCTGATGTCAACCTCCTGTCCAGCGGGGGTGCGCGCGACGATCCGCCGGCGCTCGCCGTAAAATGCGATATCGACGATCTCGACATTCAGCTCCGCGCACGCCGGGCTCCGCTCCATGCTAAAGGCTTCGGGCCGGATCATCAGCCTGGTCTTCTGGCCTTTGCCGAACGTGCCGTTGGGCCTCACTCCGGATATGACCGAACCGTCTGTCATGCGGATCGTTGTCGTGCCGTTGGTGGTGTCGAGATGTTCGGCGGCGAGGAAATTCGAATTGCCGATGAAGCCGGCGACGAAGTCGGTCGCCGGCCTGAGATAGAGATCCTCGCCGGTGCCGGTCTGCTCGATGCGGCCATCCTTGAACAGGGCGATCCGGTCCGACAGATGCAGCGCCTCTTCCTGATCGTGGGTGACGTAGAGAATGGTGACGCCGGTCTGGCGATGGATGCGGCGGATTTCGCCCTGGATTTCCTCGCGCAGCTTCTTGTCGAGCGCCGACAATGGCTCGTCCATCAAAAGGATCGGAGGATCGTAGGCCAGCGCCCGGGCCAGCGCGACGCGCTGCTGCTGGCCGCCCGACAGCGCGCCGGGTAAGCGCCCGGCAAAGCTTTCGAGCCGCACCAGGGCCAGCATGTCGGCGACCTTTTTCTTCACCTCAGCATCCGGCCGGCGGCGAACCCGCAGCGGAAAAGCGACGTTTTCGGCCACCGTCAGATGCGGAAACAGCGTGTAGCGCTGGAAGACCATGCCGATGTTGCGCTTGTGCGAAGGCACTGCAAGCAGTGATTTTCCTTCCAGCAAGACATCGCCGGAAGTCGGGTCCTGAAAGCCGGCGATCGCGTAAAGCGTCGTCGATTTTCCCGAGCCGGAGGGCCCGAGGAAGGTCAGGAATTCGCCCCTGGGTATGTCCAGCGTGACATCGTGCACGGCGACGATCGCCCCGAACGCCTTGCGTAGATTGCGGATGGAGAGGAAAGGCTGGGTCATGTCCGGAACTTTCGCTGCAGCAGCGCCGTCACCACCATCAGGGCAAGCGTCAGCCCGACAAGCAGGCTTGAGGCGGCGGCGATCACCGGACTGAGGTCCGACCGCAGACTGCCCCAGATCTTGACGGGCAAGGTTTGCAAGCTGGGGCTGGCCATGAAGATCGCCACCACGACTTCGTCCCATGAGGCGAGGAAGGAAAAGATCGCGGCGGAGAAGATGCCGATCCGGATCGACGGCAAGGTGATCCTGAGCCTGGCCTCGAGCGGGCTTGCCCCGCAGACGATTGCCGCGTCCTCGATCGACTTGTCAAACCCTTCGAGCGCGGTGGCGATCGGAATGATGGCGAAGGGCAGCGCCAACACGGTGTGGGCGATGACGAAGCCGATGGTGGTACCGCCGAGGCCGAGGCGAAGGAAGAAGGCGTAGATGGCGATGGCGAAGACGACGACGGGCAGGACCATCGGCGTCAGCAGCAGGCCGCGCAGGATCTCACGTCCGGCAAACCGTCCGCGAACCAGAGCAAAGGAGGCGAGCTGGCCGATCGCCACTGCCAGGATCGCCGTCATGGTGGCGATCCGAGCGCTGGTCAGCGCGGCGTCGAGCCAGGCCGGATCGGCAAAAAGCTCCTGGTACCATTTGAGCGTCCAGCCGGGCGGCGGAAAGGCCAGCCAGCGCGACGAGCCGAAGGAGAGCAGGACGATGAAGACCACCGGCAACAGAAGAAAGCCGGCGACCAGCGCGGTGAAGCCGAGCAGGGCAACCCGCAGTCCACCCATGCGGTCATAGTCGAGCAGCATCTCAGATGCCTCCGCTAATGCGCCTGGCACCGACAAGGCGCAGCTGCAGCGCGTAGAGAGCCATGGTGACGACAAGCAGGATGAAGGCTGCGGCGCTGCCGAGCCCCCAGTTGAGCAGCGACTGGACCATCTGCGCGATCATTTCGGCAAGCATCATGTTCGACGTGCCGCCGAGCAGTGCCGGCGTGACGAAGTAGCCGAGCGACATGACGAAGACCATCAGGCCACCGGCGGCGACGCCGGGCAGCGACAGCGGCAGGAGGATGCGGCGGAACGCCTGGAAAGGGCTTGCGCCGCACAGCGACGCCGCACGCAGCGTCATCGGATCGATCGCCCGTAACGTGCCGACCAGCGGCAGGATCATGAAGGGCAGCATGATATAGACCATGCCGATGGTGACGCCGGTGAGATTGTTGATGAGCGGCAGCGGCTGGTCGATGACGCCGATGGTCATCAGCGTCCGGTTGATGACGCCGGTACGCTGCAGGAGCACCATCCAGGCATAGGTGCGGGTGAGCAGGTTCGTCCACATCGACAGAATGATGATGCCGAAGATGATCGAGGCCAGTCCCGAAGGCATGATCGCCAGCATCCAGGCGACCGGAAAGGCGACAAGGACCGTGACGATGGTGACCAACGCCGCGACCAGGAATGTGTTGAAGAACACCCGCGCATAGGTGCCGTCACCAAGCAGGGCAGCATAGTTCTGCAAGCCTGGCTCGGGCTCCGTGACACTGCGCAAAAGCAGCGCCAGCACGGGGACGACGAAGAACAGCATAATCAGAATCAGGGCCGGCAGCAGGCCATTGAGACCTGCCGGCACCCGCACCGTTCCAAAGTTCCGGCGTGTTTCGACCGACATGACAGCGACCCGGCTACGGGACGAGACGGCGCGAACCGTCTCGTCCATTGCGGTTCAAGGGCGGGCTTATTTCGCCTGCCAGGCATACCAGCGCGCGGCGATGGTGTCGCGATTGGCGGCCCAGTAGTTCATGTCGAGATTGATCTGTCCGTCGACATGAGCGTCCGGCAGCGATTTCACGGCATCGGCCGGCATCTCTGCCTTGGCCTTGGTGTTGATCGGCGCATAACCGCTGGCTTCGGCAAATTTGGCCTGGCCAGCGGGGCCGCTCGCCGCAGCGAGGAATTTCATCGCCGTATCCTTGTTCTTGGCACCCTTCGGTACCACCAGAACGTCGGCTGCGGTCAGGTTCTGGTTCCAGGAGACACCGACATCGGCGCCATCCTTGTCCAGTGCGAAGACGCGGCCGTTCCACAGCTGGCCGAACGTTGCTTCGCCGGATGCGATCAATTGCTGCGACTCCGCCCCGCCGCCCCACCAGACGATGTCCGACTTGATGGTGTCGAGTTTCTTGAAAGCGCGATCGAGATCCAGCGGATAGAGCTTGTCCGCCGGAACACCATCGGCCAGCAGCGCGATCTCGATGACACCGGGCGCCGACCATTTGTAGAAGGTCCGCTTGCCCGGGAATTTCTGCAGGTCGAACATGTCGGCCCAGCCGGCCGGTTCACCCGAAACGGCGCCCTTGTTCCAGGCGAGCACGAACGAATAGTAGAAACTGCCGACGGCGTGATCGGTGGTGAAGCGCGGATCGAGGTCGGCCTTCGGCACGGTCTTGAAGTCGATCGGCTCCAGCAGACCGTCCTTGGCCGCCTTGATGGCGAAATCCATCTCGACGTCGACGACGTCCCAGTTGACACTGCCGCTGTCTACCATCGCCTTCAGCTTGCCGTAGTCGGTCGGGCCGTCCTGCATGACCTTGATGCCGGATGCAGCGGTGAACGGCTCGGCCCAGGATTTGGTCTGCGCTTCCTGGGTCGTCCCGCCCCAGCTGGTGAACACCATGTCCTCGGCCTTTGCGGCCGTCGTTGCCAGAACTGTCGTTGCAATAAATCCGGCAAGGATGCCGGTGATGATCAGTTTCATGTCGTTCTCCTCTGTTGTTTTCGTTGTTGTCTGTTCGCGATCGGTCGTTTTCGCCTTGATCGCGCATCTCCGGCCAGCGGCGGCTACCGCATGACAAAAGGATCGGGAATCGGGTCGTCGGAGGTGCGTATCCACACCGATTTCGAACGCGTGTAGTCGCGGATCGCATCGAGGCCGCCCTCGCGGCCGAGCCCGGATTGGCCGTAGCCGCCAAACGGAACCAGCGGCGAGACCGCCCGATAGGTGTTGATCCAGACCACGCCGGCATGGATGCCGCGCGCCATGCGGTGGGCTTTTGCCAGATTGGTGGTGAACACGCCGGACGCCAGGCCGAACTTAGTCTCGTTGGCGAGCGAAAGCGCTTCAGCTTCGCTGTCGAAGGCTAGCACACATAGCACCGGGCCGAAGAGCTCTTCGCGCACGCAGGCAAGGGTCTGATCAGGCGCGTCGATAATCGTCGGCGCGTAATAGAAGCCGTCCGACATGCCCGCGGGGCGGATGCCGCCGGTGACCAGTTGCCCGCCCGCGGCCAAGCTTTCAGCAATGATCTTCTCTATCCATTCGCGCTGGCGCGAGGTGGCGAGCGGTCCCATTTCGATCGCGGGATCCTGCGGATCGCCAATCCTGATCGCCTCGGCCTTGCGCTTGAGCCGGGCGAGGAATTCGTCCTTCACGGAGCGCTGGACCAGCAGCCGCGAGCCGGCGACGCAGCTCTGGCCGGTGGCAGCGAAGATGCCGGCAACGACCGCGTTGGCGGCGCTGTCCAGATCGGCATCGGCGAACACCACGACCGGGCTTTTGCCGCCGAGCTCGAGCGTCGTGAAGGCGAGGTTTTCCGCCGTATTCCTGACGATCTGCCGAGCGGTCGAGGGACCGCCGGTGAAGGCGACGCGGGCGACGAGTGGATGACTGGTCAGCCGGTGACCGCAATCGTGGCCGAAGCCGGTCAGGATGTTGACGGTCCCGGCGGGAAATCCCGCCTCATGGACGAGTTCGGCGAAGGCCAGCAACGGGGCAGGGCCGTCTTCCGATGCTTTCAGAACGATGGTGCAGCCGGCCGCCAGCGCCGGCCCGAGCTTGACGGCGGACAGGAAGAGCTGCGAATTCCACGGCACAATGGCGGCGACGACGCCAATTGGCTCCGGCCGGATGGTCACTTCCATGTCGGCCTTGTCGATGGGGACAAACGAGCCCTCGTGCTTGTCGGCCAGCCCGCCATAATAGCGGTAATAGTCGCCGACATAGGCGATCTGGGCGCGGGTCTCGCGGATGATCTTGCCGGTGTCGCGCGTCTCGAGTTCAGCCAGCCGGTCGGCATTGGCGACCACCAGATCGCCGAGCCGCACCAGAAGCTTGCCGCGTGCCGTTGCCGTCATGGCTGCCCACGGGGCGGAGCGCAGCGCCCGGTGAGCGGCTTCAACGGCGCGGTCGACATCATCAGACGATGCAGCGGGCATCGTCGCCCATGGCGCGCCCGTCGAGGGATCGATGCTGTCGAAGGTCGCCGCCACTTCGACGAAGCTGCCGTCTATATAGTTCCTGAATTGAGTGGTGCTCATCGCAATCCAACTTTCGGCTCGGAAAAGGCCGGCATCACCCTGTCGATGAAGAGCTGCAGCGATTTCTTCTTGCGCCGATGGGAAAGGCCGCTGTCGATCCAGATCGAATACTGATCGTAGCCGAGCGCTTCGTAGGCTTTCAGCCTGGCGATCACCTCGTCGGCTTCGCCAATGACAAGGTTCTGCCTGATCTTGTCTGGCGCATATTGCGGCAACGCCACGATCTCGTCCTCGGTCAGCGCTTCCATTATGCCCTGGTGCACCGGCTTCTTGTTCTGGAACCAGGCGCCGAACTGGCAGTAGAACTGCGACAGATCCTGCGCGAGCCGGTCAGCCTCCGCGGCGTCCTCGGCAACGAAAGTATGCATCAGCAGCATGATCTCCGGCCTTGATACGTCGGGGTGGGCATTGCACGCCGCGTTGAAACGCTCCATCAGGCTGGCCACTTCGCCATCGCCGGAGGCAAGCGGCGTCACCTGGACGTTGCATTTTCTGGAAACCGCAAAGTCGTGCGAGTTCGGATCGCGTGCGGCCACCCAGATCGGCGGATAAGGCTTTTGCAACGGTTTGGGCGACGAGGTGGTTGAAGGAAACGACCAGAATTCGCCGGCGAGTTCGAAATCGCCATCCCACAGGCCGCGGATCGCCGGCACCATCTCGCGCATACGCTGGCCGGCACCCCAGGCCTCGAGGCCTGGGAAAAGCCGCTGGTATTCGTAAGCGTAGGCGCCGCGCGCAATGCCGATGTCTAGACGGCCGCCGGTGATGACGTCGGCCATCGCTGCTTCGCCGGCAAGCTTGATCGGGTGCCAGAACGGCGCGACGATGGTTCCTGTTCCGAGCCGGATGCGCCTGGTTTTGGCGGCGAGCCAGGCGATGTTGATGAACGGGTTCGGCGAGATGGTGAATTCCATCCCGTGATGCTCGCCGATCCAGGCAGTCTCGAATCCTGCCTCTTCCGCCTGCAGAACCAGCTCCTCCAGCTCGCCGACAAGCTCGGAATGCGGCTTGGCCGGATCCGATCGCTCCATGTGCACGAAAAGCGAAAACTTCATCGGTTTCACCCGCGGCCGGAAAGAGGAATTTGAGAAGGCGAGGGCTTGGCGAGCGGCCGGACTTCGCCTTCGACCTCGTTGCCGACATAGACGCCGAATGCATCTTCCGCACGCTCGCGCGCATAACGGGCAAGCATCGAACGAACCGCGGGATCGGCGATGTTCAGATCGGCGATCTGCTCGATGTCGACAAGCCGCATCTGGCGATCGTCGGAATAGGGGCCCTCGACCGTTCCGCGATAATAAACATGCGTGCGCCAAGGTTCGGCGGCATCGTCCCACACCGCGAACAGGAAGCCGAGCTGGGCGTCTATGGCCCTGGCGGCAAGGCGCCCCTTGAGGCTGCGCGCATCGTTTGGCGTGCCCAGTCCGCGTCCGGCAGGCAATTCATGAAACCCGTCGGCCGTTTCGACGAACAGCACACGGCCATCGTTCTCGAGAATGGCGCCGACCTCCGTATCGGGGGGAGCTGCCGCCAGCGCCTCCTGGCTGAGGCCGGGCGTGACGTAGGTGCCTCTGCAATAGCCGAGGGGCTGGGCGCCGTTGTGGCTGAAGTCGCGGACGCGGCCGATGAGGATCGAGTGATCGCCAGCATCGACCAGCTGCTCCATGCCGCAATCGAACACCGCAACGCAGCCGTCAATCAGCGGATTGCCGGTGCGGCCCGGTTGCCAGGCCACGGCCGCGAACTTGTCCGCTGCTTTGGAAGCGAAGATGCCGGAATGGGCCTTCTGGCTCTCCGACAGGATGTTGATGGCGAAACCTCTCGATGTCGAAAAAGCACTGTGTCCCAGCGCCCTCTTGGCGATGCAGACAAGCACCAGCGGCGGCTCGAGCGAGACCGAGGTGAACGAGTTGGCGGTGAAGCCGCGCGGTTCGCCTTCCGCGCCGATCGTTGTGACGATAGTGACGCCGGTCAGGAACGAGCCGAGTGCGCGCCGGAATTCGCCGCTGTCAAAGACGGTATCCGTCCCCGGCTTCACGCCGGCGTCTCCTGCCGTGTCGAGAAATTCCGTGATGTGTTTGGTCACTTTTTCAGGAGAAGCCATTGCCATCATGTGCCTTTCTCCGCTGATGGCAAGGCATTGGCCGCGCGGCGTGAGCCTCGCCATCGCCGCCGACATGGCCGGCGTCGAATTGCTGTCCTGCGACCCGGTCATGAACAGGGCCGGCGCGGCAAGGCGGGGGAGAGCATCGGCATGCTCGGCATCGGCATGGGCAAAAAGGCGATAGGTGCGCGCGTAGCCTTCGGGGTCGACGCTTTCAAGGGCGGCGCGAGCGGTGGCGGCCGCGCCGGCAAGGCTCGCCGGCAGCGGGTCGCCGAACCAGCGGGCAAGCGTTGCCGAGACGGCCGAAGCATCGCCATGCGAGCCGAGTGCTGCCGCACGTTCGCGCACGGCCTGCGCCAGCGCTGGGGGGCGGCGGAACACCGCGTTGAGGCAGACGACGGAGCGGATGCGCGAAGGCACGCGAAGGGCGATTTCCAGGGCGACCAGCGCGCCCATCGAATGGCCGACGATCGACACCGAAGCAAGGCCAAGATGGTCGAGCAGGCGCAGCGCCTGATCGGCGAAATCCGACAGGGCGGCGTCTTCCGGCGGCAGCGGTGAAGCGCCGTGGCCGAGCATGTCGATGGAGATCAGCTCGTAATGGTCTTTCATCGATGCAATCTGGTCGTGCCAGATCGTCGCGTTCATGCCGACGCCGTGAATGAGCAGAACCGGCGCGCCGGAGCCGGCGCGGATGAAGGCGGTTCCATCGGGAGCCATGTCCCGGACCCATGCGGAGGCGGCGGTATCAGCCATGCAGATCTCCGACCTCTTTCAGATCCTGATAGCGGTCGCCGATACGATGGTGCGGGCGGCCGCCGATCGAAGCGCCAAGCGCCACCACCAACTCGTCGGGCGCCGGTGCGTCACCGATCTGGAAGTGCACGGTCAGATAGTGAGAGCGGCGGCCTTCGTCGTTCTTGTCCATCAGCGGGATCATGATCGGCGTGTTCGGCCCGCCGCGCAGATTGGTGAAGGCGAGATAGGTCTTGGCGCCGACCGCGCGACGGTAGTGATTGCCGAAATGCAGCGTATGGATCAGCGCCGATGCGTGCTCGATCTCGCCCGAAGTTCCGCAGATTGCGGCCTTGCCATAGCCTTCTATCGCCTCGCCGGAACCGGCGACGGCGAGGATCTCCCGGGTCAGCATCTCGCCGAGGATGGGAGCAATGGCGCGGATCTCCGGGGACAGATCCTCGATGAAACCGCGGCCGGCCCAGGGATTCGTCAGAACCGCGGCAACGCCGATCAGGCGCAATGGTTTGGGCGCTGCCTTGCCGCCCTCGATAAGCGTGTTCTCGATATAGGTGACGGTCTTTCGGATGGCCGGTTTCATAAAATCCTCGGTCGCGATGGCACCATGTAGCACTGTCACCTCTATATCGTCTTATGGTATACCATGCTATGGAGCGCCAAGGACCTTGTCAATCGGCTGCGGAATCTGTTTTGTGGCGGCCCAAGCGAGGCGGAGAAGAAATGTCAGACGATACGCTGCGGATCGACCGCTCGGCCAAGACGTTGAGGGCGCTGGCACTGGAGCGCATGCGCGAGGCGATCATGGGCTTCCATTTCCAGCCCGGCGAAAGGCTGATCGAACGGCCGCTTTGCGATCAGCTTGGGGTGAGCCGTTCCGTCGTGCGCGAGGTTCTGCGGCAGTTGGAGGCTGAAGGCTTGGTGCAGATGATACCGGGCCATGGGCCGGCCGTGGCCAGGCCGGATCTCGGCCGCACCGACGAAATCTACGAATTGCGGGCGCTGCTGGAGGGCATCGCCGCACGGACTTGCGCGCTATCGGCGACCGACGCGCAGATCGCTTCGCTCGATGCCGCCTTGACGAACTTGCTTGACGCGTGGGCGTCCCGCGCGCCGGTGGAGGTGATGCGGGCGACGACCAAGTTCTACGAAACGCTGTTCGAGGCGGCCGACAAGCGCATAGCCTGGGAAATCGTGACGGGTCTGAACGTCCGCATCAACCAGCTCCGCTCGATGACGATCGCGTCGGAGAACCGTCGCGAGCCGGCGATCGCCGAAATGACCGAAATCATGGATGCCATCAGGTCGCGCAAGCCGGAAGAGGCGGAGGCGGCAGCCCGGCGACACGTCGAATCCGCGTGGCAGATCGCCCGCAACACGCTTCGCCTTGGCTGACTGGTATGCCGCCGGCGGTGCATCGTTCCACGGCAGGCATCTAACTGGTGCGTACAGTGACATATGTGACATGCCAATTTGCTTCCAGTTGCGGCGGCAAAATCGTATATCATGTTAGTTGGGTGTGCATCTCTTGCCAAATTGCTCTGTCATTCAACGGAGTATCGGACGGACCGAGACAGAGAAAATAGTAAAATGAATACTTTACGCCACAGACTTGCGGTGGCACCTATGATGGATGGGGCAGATAGATAAATAATATCAGTTAGTTATGAATGTTCGTGTGCAAAAAATGCACACGAAAGTTCTGCTTCTCTTCTTTTTTCGTTCCCACGACAGAGTCGCCGACAGCCCTTTTCGGACGCTCTTCTGCCGGCGATATTGACCGTTCCCATGCGGATGTTCGCCGAGATATCCGTGAACCTCATTGTCCGCCGCGGCGTCCAGTTTGCCTGAGGCTCCTGGAAGCTTTTCGAACTTTCTGCCTTGCACCTCCAGCCGAACTGCGCGGGCTTATGAAGAAAGTTGGAGTGTCTGAATCAGCCGCGGCAAACTTGATCGAGACACTCCATCTGGGGTTCGAGTCGGTAGAGCGTTACCGCCTTTCTCCCCACTCAAAAGACTTGCGGTATTTTCTGCGAAGTTGGGCGTGACGGAGTGTGGAACGCGAAAGTCTGACCGAAGCCGATGAAGGTTTTTCGTGACGCGAACGGCAGCTTCGCGCCTAATATCGCCCAGCGTCGTAGGAATTGATGCGATGACTGATCAGCGCGTCACGAGCAATTGAGGCTCCATTCACAAGATTGGAGTGCACCCATATTTCGATCGAAAGTTGTCGCCCTTGCGTCGCTTGGCCTCGTCCTGGGACTTGCCGCTGCCCCCCGCGACCCCTGCAACGGAGTAGGCGTCGGCAGGATCGGTGCGAACGCCTTCGCGACGCGAAGCCGGCCATAGACGTTGACGTCGAACATCTCGGCGACACCGTCGAAGCCAACGGTCAACAGGGGCTCCGGCATCAGGGTGCCGGCGTTGTTGACAACGATGTCCACGTCGGTCGCGATTTTCGCCAAATCCGAGACTGCCTGAAGCCCATCGGCACGATGACGAATTTCTCAAGGTAGAATTCGTCGCCGGTCACCTCAAGCCGGCTGCGCAGGCGGTCGCCCGAGGCATCGGTGAAAGGCATTGCCCGACAGGTGCACTTTGGATCCCGGCGCCTGGCTGGCGATCAGGATGCGGGCGCTGGATGATGGCCGCAGCATCGGCGCGGCTCATGCGGCAGCGGTTTGCCGACGGGATTTTCGACGCAGATGCGGCAGGCCCGAACCGTCGCTGCAAACCTGTCCAGTTCCACGCTCAAGCGGCGGCACTTGGCCGGCTGGAGACCGCCTGATGCCAGCGCAACACATTGGTGTATTTATCCGGCACCTTGATGCGCGCCGGATTCATGAAGTCGACCGCGATCAGACCGGCAATATCGGCAATCGAATAGCTGTCGCCGGCGACGAATTCCCGGCACGCCAGCTCGTCGTCGAGGATTTTCAGGAATGCGACCGCCTTCGGTTTGTTGGCCTCGCCCCATTCGGGGATCTGCGGAATTTCCAATTCCTTCATGGCCGGATGGATATGGCGAAAGGCCTGCGCGACGGAACTGAGCAGGTTGAACTCCATCCGCCTCTGCCACATCTCGACCTGCGCCTTGCCGAGCGCGTCACGCCCGAACAGGGCGGGCTCGGGGTGCAACTCCTCGAAATAGCGGCAGATGGCGACGGATTCGGTGATGATGGTGCCGTCGTCAAGCTCCAGCACTGGCAGGCGTTGCAACGGATTGCGCGAGCTGACCGTCTGGCTCTTGTGCTCAAGCGCGCCCATGTCGACCGACACCAAAGGAACCGCGATCCCCTTCTCAGCAAGGAAAACGCGAACCCGCCGCGGATTGGGCGCCCGGTCGCCGTCGTAGAGTTTCATTCGATTCTCCCTTTTTCTTCCCAGCCAATGCTGGTTTCGGGCCCCGCAGGCGGCAGCGGCGGAATGGTCAGAGCCATCGGCGAACCTCGGCCTTGTAGCGGCGGTAGTCGTCGCCGAACTTCGCTTCGAGATAGCGCTCCTCGCGGGCGATCACCTGCGTCTGGATCGCGATCAGCACCAACGGGAGCAAGGCGAAGGCGATCGGCCCGTCGAAGCCGATCGCAAGGCCGGAATAGATAAGCGCCATTCCGAGATACATGGGATTGCGGGTCCACCGATAAGGACCGGTCGTTGCGATGAGGGTCGTTGGCTGCGACGGCGGAACGTTGGTGCCCAGCCGCCGGAACAGCCCCGCCGCCGCAAGCATCATCGCCGCGCCGGCAACGAACAGCAGCGCGCCCGTCGCGACCAGCAACCGCCAGTCGATGCCGAAAGAGCGCAGGGCGACGAACCGCTCCGCCGCCAGCCCCAACAGCAGCGCTCCCAGATAGAGGAAGGGCGGAGGGAAGCGCACACCCGCGCTGTCCGGTTCGACGGTCATGCTCATCCTCCAGTCTGTGCTCTCAAACCAGCATCGACTGCTGGGCCGAGATACCCGCCAGCGCGCCGTGCGATATTGCTGTGGTGACCGAAGCCATGGCTGGGTTTGCAAGATCGCCGGCGGCGTACATGCCGGGTATGCTGGTTTCGCGGCGCTCGTCGGCCTTGAGGGCGATGCCGAGGGGCGTATTGACGGTGGCGAGTCCCAGTGATTCATGCAGGCTTGCGGACGGCTTGTTGCGCGGATGCGCGAACAAGATATCGACTGCGACATCGGGGGCGGTATCGAGCTTGACGGTGGCATTATGGCCCCCTTGACGGGCGATTTCGGTGATCCGGCCATCAACGACAGGTATGTTGCGGCGCGCCAGATCGGCCCGGATATCGGGTGCAATGTCGTGACCATCAGCGAAGACCGTCAACGTGTCGGTCCAATCGTGGTACAGCCTGACATAATTGTGCGACGGTGGGCCGGACCAGACGAGGCCCCAATGCTGGCCGGCGACTTCAAAGCCATCGCAATAGGGGCAGGGTACGATGGACGTGCCCCAGCCTTCGGCAAAGCCCGGGACATCAGGCATCTGGTCGGCAACGCCATAGCTCAGGATCAGTCGCCGCGCCCCAAGGCTTTCGCCATCGCCAGTGAGGACGGAGAATTCGTCGATGGCGCCGGAGACCCTGTCGGCCCGGGCATTGACCAGCCTGATCGTGGGATAGCGCGCCAGCTGCTGCCGCGCTTCGGCCAGGATGTCCAGCGGTGGCTTGTGATCGTGGCCGAGCAGACCATGCGAGTGGCCGGCGAAGCGGTTGCGCGGCAGGCCGGTATCGAGAACGGTGACCTTGCGGCGGGCACGGCCGAGCTGCAGGGCGGCGGCGAGACCGGCAAAGCTGCCGCCGATGATGATGACGTCATCCATAGTGATGGGCTCTGTGTTGCGGTTGGAGGGGTGTGGGCTGGGCCTGGCGCGAAATAGCGTCCAGCGATACGCGCTCAAGACGGGCAGCGAGCAGGGCTCCGGCATCGCCGAGACAGTCGCCCATCACTGTGTTGACCGGCCGGACGATGCCGCATTCGATATCTCCGGGCGGCCTCGGGAAACTTGATTTGGAGGACAGGGTAAAATCCAATCTTTGGCTTGCATATTTCTGAAACTGCGTGGTATCGTAATTCAACAATTAAGATACTGTCAAGGACTGTAATTGCCGTGACCGAAAATAGCCAGGGCCGGCGCGGCCGGCCCGCCAACGAGGCGCTTGGCCAAACGATACTCGACGCTGCGTCCGAACTCTTTGTGGAATTGGGTTTTCAAGCGACGACATTGGACAAGGTCGCCCAGCGGGCGAAGATATCCAAGCTCAGCATCTATCGGCACTTCGAGAACAAGGAGGCGCTGTTCAGCGCGGCCATCGCGTCCGGCTGCCATCAGTTGTTTGCACCACAGGCCCTTCTTGAAGGCGTCGACGGTTCGGTCGAAGATCAGCTCATGGCGGTGGGATCATCCCTGCTTCGCACGCTGTTGAGATCAGACGTCCGCAGTGTCGAAGCCATGGTAATGGCCGACCAGACGAATCCAAAGTCGTTAAGCAAGCTCCATTACGAAGCCGGCCCCGCCCATGTCATCGCCCAAATCGAGGCCCTGTTGCGTCAGTTGCACGCGAAGGCGGTTCTGAACGTGCCCGATTCTCTCCGGTCCGCCCGCTTGTTTGCCGCGCTTTTCAAAGGATCCGATCTCCTGATTATCGCACGCTTCGATGAGGCGAGAGCAGCGGACGACAACGAAATCGAATCCTATTGCCGGTCGGCCGTCGCCATGTTCATCGCCGCGCACGGTGGCAACGACCACGCGGGCCGATAGCCTGGTTAAGAACGGATCAGAACAAGGATATGGCATGGCAGAGAAAAATGTTTATCAGGTAGCCGACTGGAAAGGCCAAAGCGGGGAGCGCTGGGTCACTTACCAGGCCCGGCTCGATGCCATGATGGCGGTGTTCGGCCAGGCCGCGATCCAAGCCGCTGCGCCCGTTACAGGCGAACGCGTGCTGGACGTCGGCTGCGGCGCGGGAGCGACTAGTCTGGATCTGGCCGCCCGCGTCGGCGCGGAGGGCCATGTGCTGGGCGTGGACATATCCGAACCGCTGATCGGCAGAGCGCGCGCGCTAGCGCCACAGGATACGCCGGCCGTGTTCCAGGTGGCCGACGCCAGCAGCACCGAATTGCCCGAGGGCGCGTTCGACATCCTGTTCTCGCGCTTCGGAGTGATGTTCTTTGACGATCCTACGGCGGCCTTCACTCATATGCGCTGTGCGCTCAAGCCGGGCGCGCGGGTCGCTTTCGTCTGCTGGCGCGGCATGGCCGAGAACGATTGGGTGCGCTTGCCGATGGGCGCGATGAAGGGCATCCTTCCGCCGATGACGCCGCCCGGTCCCGAAGCGCCCGGCCCGTTCTCGTTTGGCGACCAGGGGCGGGTGGCGCGTATTCTAACGGTGGCTGGCTTCACCGATGTCGCTATCGCGCCCTTCGATGCCTCCATCCCGTTCGGCAAGGGGGAGACGCGGGACGCGGCGCTCGACGACGCGGTGAAGATGACACTCGAGGTCGGCCCGCTGGCGCGCTCTCTCGCTGATCAGCCCGACGATATCCGCGCCCGCACCTCGGCTGCGGTTCGTGCCGCCTTCGCGGGCTGCCTCGGTGAGCGGTCGGTGATGATCGACGGCGCGGCGTGGATCGTCACCGCGCGCAATCCAGCAAGCTGACAGGGACTAACAGGGGTAGACGCCCCGTCTCGATGGCTCGGCGTCGGCCGTGACGCGATCGACCCGCACTGCTTGCGGTCGGAACGCAGAGGAGATAGGGCGGCGAGCTCTTGTCCCAGGTCGCACCGATGCCATTATATCGCGCTCATCGGCGATTACCTCTGGAACTATATTGACCGCCCCCTCGAACGACTCAGGCCAATCCGAATGTCTGGTCGGCAGCGGATGGGAGCATCCTGTTCGTAGCGCCAGCCGTGCAGCATTGAAATTATTGAGAAATTTTTCCGAAGGCGCTACCAAATATGCAGAAATTTCTAACTATTTCAATAACTTATTCGATTTTTGGTAGCGGGAGGGCGCTACCGCATTTCCCTATATTCGGCCGCGCCGCATTTCGCACTCGCGCGTAACGAAAAGCGGAATCGTGACATTGAATGGACCCCCGGGGCAGTTGTCGCGACCTGTGATCCAGTGTGAGCTGAAGAGCCCAATGCCTTTCGTGGAAGCCGCCTTCAATTTGGGGCGCCATAGTGGCGACGCCGTCGTTAGGTCAAGATCTTCATGATCGCATTCGTATCCTAAAGTGCGATGATGGGCTCCGGCAGGCCTGGACTATTGACTGGCCGCATGAAAACAGCACCGCCCGTCCCGGCATCTCCATTGGTCCGGTCAAGTTCGCCAAAGGTGCTGAACCTGTTGCGCGTCTATTCCTTTAGATTGGATAGATTTCAGCGGGTGAGGACGCTGTGCCCGAACGACAGCTCGGTCGGGGCCGCTTTTCGTCAGATGCGCATGGTCCATTCCGGCGCAGCAGCTCTCGGCCAGTACCAGTTCGATCCGTGTCTTTTATCTTTGCGGGTTAGCCCGTCTGATGAGCGAGAGCACCATTTCCCTCTTCGAAAACAGCCGCATTCTTGCGATGGCAGGCGATTGGGCCTTATCAGTTGACTTCAGCGAGGTGATGCCCGGCACGGTGACGCCGTTTACTACGTCGCGGACCAGACTGGACAAGAAGGTATCGTCTCCCCGACGGGGATCAGGCCTTGGCGCTTCACTAGGTGCTCGAGAACTAATGACAATGATATTCGCCGGTCTTGTGGTTCGTATGGCACCCGTTGCTATCAGTGCCGCCACTATGCGCATAGGCATTGGTCACAAGAGCCATAGTCAAAGCGGTCAACGCGGCCATAATTGCTGTTTTCATATTCCCCCTCCGAAGTAATGTCGGCACCAAAGCACTATTCGTGCGTCGGCACAACGCCTGGGGGGAACGTTTCTCGCGTTCGGCAAAAGAAGTTGGCCGGCGTCAGGGTGGGAGCTGTTGGGCTGTGCGGCGCCGGCCAAGCGGACATCAGGTCCGCCGCCCAACACACATCGCCGATTCTTCCAAGCGAAGTTATGGTGTGATCACGGAAGAACAGAAGCTGTGCTGCCTTTCGTGGGCTGATACCGCGACATCCTTCGCCGGCAGCTTTCCGAGCTAAGAGACGGTGAACTGGTGGGCTCCGTTTATCGGCCCACAATGCCTGCCCAGCCGATTGAAGCGGAGCACGACATGCCTTCAAAGCACGTGGGATGCCAGGTGCCTGGGCGCGGTTGCGACTGCGCGATCGGTGCTTCAGTCGGCATGAAGCCCGTCAGCAGCGACAAAAGATGCTATCAACCAAACGCATGAAATTCACCGGTACATACATCGGCTGCTTGGGTTTCTCCTCAAGCTTTTCATCCCCGAAAGAATTGCCTCCCAGGTGCGGCTCGATATCCGAAGCTTGACGAGTCTATCCCAGATCCGCCTCACGTCCGCACCCTCAGCGCCTGCTCCAGCCTGTCGGCAATCTGCGTGACGATATAGGCAATCACCATATAGATCACGACGGCAATCACAAACGCTTCGAGGTAGTAATAGTTCAGCGCGGCGGTCAACTGGGACTGGGCGAAGATATCGACAACCTCGATGGCGAATCCGAGAGAAAGGGCCTTCATGATGACCATCATCGAAGTTGTCAGGTCAGGAATTGCCGTGAGGGCCACCTGGGGAAATAGGATACGTCGGAACAGTTGGCCGCCCGTATAGCCCAGGGAATGGGCTGCGTCCGACTGACCGGTGTCGAATGCATTCAGGGCTCCCTTTATGATCTCCGATTGGAACGCGGCGACACAGCCGGTAATCGCAACGACAAGGATGACCCAATTGGGGGTTTCGTGGGCGTTGAAGTTGATCCCCAGCAATGAGAACAGGAACTGGAATGCGGGCGGCAGACCGAAATAGGCGAGGAAAATCACGATGACCATGGGAACGCCCTTGAAGACGATCTTGTAAGTCATGATGAGCTCTCGCAGCACCGGTACCCGTCTGTATTCGATAAGCGCGAATATGCTGCCGACTATCGTCGACAGGACGAAAATCATGAGCGCCATTCCAATTGTCACGGGTACGGCACTCAGAATTTCCTGGGTGTCCTGGAGCAAAATATCGGTATCAAACATGGTCGAATACCCCTTACGTCAGACGCTCGCGAGGAGCTCGTTCTTGATCGGAGTTGTTGTCGTCGCCTCTGGCGCTTGCATCGGTGATCGAAGCTCGAAGAAGCGCACGATGAGCCATGCGACCAGGCACATCAGCGAATAGATGACCGCCAGGACGAGGTAGGTTTCGAACTGGTACTGGTTATAGTCGCGCTCCATGATCAAATGCGCAGTCGCCATGACGTCGGCCGCGCCGATATACATGACCAGCGCAACGTTATGGATCAGGTAGATGATGGAGTTCCCGTAGCCCGGCAGTGCGAAGTGCACCGCTTGCGGGCCGACGACGCGGGTGATCTTCTGTCGGAAGGTATATCCCAGACTGTCGGCCGCATCATGCTGGCCGCGATCGACGGCCAGGTATGCAGGCCGCATGACTTCTGACAGATAGCCGCCGTGGTAGAGGCTCAACCCCACCATGGCAGCGATCGTCGCCGAAATAAAATCTTTGGCGCCGAACAGGATCACCAACAGGGGAAGCCCGTAGAACGCGACGAACAACTGCAGCACGACGGGAACACTGCGGGCATAGGACACGTAGAGGTCCACCAGGTGACTGATGACCGGCACCCTGCGAACCCGGAGGGTTGTCGCAATGAGAGCCAGGCAGAACCCGGTAATGAGGGCCGTAAACGTGATGGCGAGCGTCAGCGGCAGTGCCGAGATCAACTCGGGGATCATAGCAGAAACATCCACTTGAAACGCTCCTTCTTGCAATTCAGCCTTGCCGCTGACTAGCGAATATGGTCGTCGTCGACGGCCGTGTTATTTCATGTACTGGACGATGCCCTCGCCGAACCACTTCTGCGAGAGCTTTTCGATCGTGCCGTCGTCTTTCAATTCCTTGAGAACCTTGTTCACATCGTCGGCCAGAACCTTGTTCTCGTCTGATCTGTGGATCAGCATGTAGGTGTTGTTGCTGAACACTGGTTCGGACGCCACGATATCGAGTTTCTTTTCCTCGATGACGGTCTGCTCACCCAGATTCGAGGGCAGCACGAGAGCGTCGAACTTCCCGTTCTGGACTTCGTCCAGACGGTTCGGGTACGGAATACCGGCGCTCGATGCCGTTACATCGAGCTTGTATTGCGGGTTTTCTTTCTGCCAGTTCATGATGAACTTGTAGGTTCCGCCGCCGGCCGTGGTCGGAACGATCCTCTTGCCGACCAGGTCCTTCATCTCCTTGATTCCGCTGTCTTTCTTGCTGTAGATCTTCATCAGGCTGGCGCCCATTGGATTTTCCGGAATCAAGAACTGCTTGGCGCGCTCGGGGGACTTGTAGTAGCCGCCGACCGCGATGTCGTACTTGCCCGTGGCCAGGCCGGTTTCCTGCGCGATGTCGGAGACACCTTCCATCTCGAACTTGTACTGTGGCAGCTTTGCGTTGATCGCCCTCAGGAGATCGGGTTCATAGCCCTGCGGCTCGACGCCTATCGCGCCCCACGCCAGGGGCTTGGATTCCGCCGACGTCGCGATCTTGATCGTCCTGACCGTTTCGCCGTGACTGATCCCCACGGTTGCAAGGGCGATTGCGATGCCGCCGGCAACAGTCAAGGCAGCGCGGCGGGACAAACTGGATATGATTGTAGACATTTCTTAGGTTCCCTTCTTGTTGAGTTGTTGAGCTATTGAAAAGCGAGCTCCGACTGCAGGAATTGCGCCAGTCTTGGGCTGGAAGGTGCATCGAAGACCTCAGCCGGGCTGCCATCGGCGGCAACCACGCCACGATCCATGAAGACAATTCGGTTCGAGATGTTCTTTGCGAATTGCATCTCGTGGGTCACAAGCAGCGAAGTGATCCCTGACGAGGTGACATCCTTGATCACCTTCAGGACTTCACCGACGAGTTCGGGATCCAGCGATGATGTAGGCTCATCGAAGAGTATCACGTCGGGACGAACCGCCAGGGCGCGCGCGATGCCGGTGCGTTGAAGCTGGCCGCCCGACAGCTGGGAGGGATAGCTGTCTCGCTTCGGGGAAAGGCCGACCCGCTCGAGCTCCCGCAGGGCGATCTCGCGCGCCTCGTCGGTGGACTTGCGCTGCACGACGACCAGGGGATCCATCACGTTCTGGAGGACCGTCATATTCTTGAAGACGTTGAATTGCTGAAAGACCATCGCTGTCCGAAGCCGGATCGCCTGGATAGCTGTTTTGTCGGCGCGTTGGTAATCCATCCGAATCTGATCGAACGCGATGGTTCCTGACGACGGCTTGGCCAGGTAGTTGATGCATTTCAGCAGCGTGGTCTTGCCGGTGCCGCTGGGGCCGATGATCGACACCACGTCACCCCGCTTTACCGAGAGATTGACGCCGTTCAGGACCTGCGTGCTTCCGTAAGACAGCTTTACATCTTTGAGTTCAAGCATTTCTGGTTGGTGCCCTTCACAGTGTGAGACGGAGTGCCTTGACCGCATGCGACATCATCACCCGCTCTCCGCATGGCCGAGAACGTGCATCAGCCGGTTTGCCCAGCCGAAGATCGATATGGCGTGGATCAGGTCGATGATCTCGCGGTCATCCATGCCGACTGATCGAAGCGCCGCGATATCGTCTGCCGTCGCTTCCGACGGCGCCGCCGACAGGCGGCGGGCAAAACTGTAGATTGCCGCATCGCGCGGGCCGAGCGCTTCAGGTTTGTCGAGATACAGCGCGGTGACCACTTCGTCGCTCTTGGTCAGCTCTGCATGCCTGCGGGCGTGAACGACGGCACAGAATTTGCAGCCATTGACGATCGAGGCACCCAATGCACCAAGTTCGCGGTCAGGACGGGCAAGCCCGCCTTCGACATACATGATTGCGTTGAACAAGATCGTGCGGGCGAGGTAGCTCTCCGGGTCATGCGCAAGGGTGCGCACATATTCCGAAACCTTCTTGGCCGATGGCGTGACCTTCATCGCTTCAAGCTGTTCCGGGGTGGCCTCGGATAGCTCGACCGGCGCGATGTACGGGTGCCAATTCAATGGCTTCAGACGAACCGCGGATATCATGTCGACCTCATCAGGCGCAGGCCGGCCGCCACTCGCGTCTGGAAATTTACAAATGCAATCAGTTCGGAGAGCGCGACGATTTGGGGACTGTTCAATCCGGCCTGGGCGAGCAGGGCGATATCGCTGGCTTCCGCCTTTTTCGGCGTCAGGGTGATCAGGTCAACATGACGGACGATGGTCGCCAGGGGTTCACTCAAATCCGTTTCCCCCTGGGCCAAGGCCAGAAGCTGCTCAGTCGGACCAAGCTGAGCCAGTTGCACATCATATTCGGCCATCAGGACCGGATCGCGATTCAGGGCGGCCATGCGACGGGCCAGGGCAACCCTTAAATTCGACGCCAGCCCCTGATCGTTTGCCGGCTGCAGGACGGAGAGGCGACATTCTTCGGCCCCCTGCACGAATTCGGGCCGAAACCGCCGCGCGGCGAAAAGGGCATCGTCCGGGGAAATACCGGCGGCCTTGTCCATTGCGTCGATCACAGCGCGGCCTCCTTCTGCAACAAGGGGGTTGAATCGACCCATTCGTCGCCCAGGAGCTCGGGCGTGTCGTAGGCGATCAGATTGGCGAAGTGGGTTTCGACATCTTCGGCAAACAGCGATGCGGCGATGCCGCGGACCAGACGGTCGGCACCGGCGCTGACGGCTGGGATATCGCCGGAAACCTTGCCGTGGGTCAGCATGGCGGCGTCGTTGAAGCAGTGGATATGCGACAGCATCGGGCAGGAGCCGGGAACGCGTTCGCGAAATTCGAAGGCGGGACCAAGATCCGGCGCGTCCGACATGCCCGCACGCGGCGGCCCCATCTCCTGCGTATATCGGCTATCCGACCAGGTGCGGATATGTGGCGCGATGGCTGCAAATTCCGGGCGGCCGTTGAAGTCGTTTGAAAAGCCAGTTGCCGCGATCAGGAAGTCGTAGCGCATCGGCCCTTGTGTGGTTTCGACCAGGAGGCTTCCCGCATCTTCCTTGACCGCGACGATGCCGCAGTCGAGAAAGAACCGAGCATTCGCGTGGCGAGACACGCGAAGCGTCGATGAACGTGGCGGCGGCGTCTGGGTTAAGGCGGTGTAGTCGAAGAACTTCCACTTCCAGGCATCGGGCAATTGATGCATGCCGAGTACAACACCCGGGCTGCCGATGCCGGTCAGCTTGTTAATACGCGGCATTTCCTTACGCCGGATCAACATATCGACAGAGCCGGCGCCCGCCTCGAGTGCAGTTGCGGCATTGTCCATGGAAGAGGCACCAGCGCCGATAACCGCCACACGCTTACCTTTCAGCGCATCGAAATCGATGTCGTCGGCAGAATGGGCCCAATAGGCGCGATCGATGCCGTTAAGGAAATCGGGCACGGCAAAACCGCCCAAACCGGACCGACCGGTGGCCAGAACGAGACGACGGCTGAGAACCCGGCCGGTTTCCGCGCCCTCGATGTCGATCGCAATCAGATCTCCAACGGGTGCCAGTCCGATCATGCGCACGCTGTTGCGCACAGGCAGACCGAGAACCTTGCGGTACCAAACCAGGTAGTCCATCCACTTGCCCTTGGGGATTTTGTCCAGCGACCGCCAGGCCTCAACGCCCCATTGCGCCGTGAACCAGGCGCGGAACGTCAATTGCGGCAGGCCGAGCGACGGACCGTTGAGCGTCTTCGGCGACCGGAGCGTTTGCATGCGGGCAAACGTTACCCATGGTCCTTCGAGCCCGGCCGGAGCCGCATCGTAGGCGACGACGTTGGTAATCCCGGTAAGCACCAGCTTTGCAATGGCTGCAAGTCCGCACATGCCAGCGCCAATGACAACGACATCACGGACCGGGGCGCCCTCATGCATGCGTGTGGGGACCCAAGGCTTGGCAGGCAGCTCAAGCAAGTCGAGATCCTGCGCGAGTTGGGCTTCCAACGCGGCAAGGCCTGTCGATGCTGCCGGGGTAGGAGTATGCTTCATATTCCAGTTCCGTTATTTGTGCCCGACGCGGGATCGTTCACCAATTGGCTGGCCAAGGCCGGATCGAGTTTCTTGAAGCCGACGATCGATCGTTCAGCCACCGCTTCGACCGCATCCATCAGCGCCTGCGCGACTGGGCGAAGGGGACGTTTTGCGGCAGCCACAACTCCCCAATAAAAGAGAACGGTCGCGTCGATCGGGCGGATGGCGACCCCAGGCAAGGCCACGCCATAGGCGGTGAGGGGATCAATGACAGCGGCAACGCCGGTCCGGCGCACAAGCTGCAACGCGCCATAGGCAGTATTCGTCCGGATCACTGGCCCGGTGTCGATGCCCCTGGCGGCCAATGCCTTGGAGACGTGCAGTTGGAAACGCAGCGGGTTGAGCAACGTAGCGACGCGACGGCCGGCAAAGGCCGAAAGCGGTATGACATCAAGTTCTGCCAGCGGATCGTCCTCCCGCACGGCGGCAACATCGGGCGCCGAATAGAGCCGCAGGACATCCAGACCGGGCGTATCGAGCGGCAGGCTTGAAAAGCCGATCTCGGCACGACCGCTGCGCACTTCCTGGGCGACGATGGAGGGAAGAAACTGTCCCAGATGTGTCTCGTGCGGAAGCTCGACACCCTTGAGCTCGGCCATGGCCGTCGGGATTAGGCCAGTGCCGATCGCCGAGGTTGTGACAATCTGCAGGATCCGACCCCGGCCGGCGGCGATCATCTTGGCCCGCGCCGCGAGTTCGGTGAAGGACATCAGCAGTCGCCGCGCTTCTTCTTCAAATGCGACACCCTCTTCAGATAGCTGCACCCGTCGACCGACCCGGTGCAGCAATTCGAAGCCAAGTTCGGCCTCGAGATCCTGAATGGTGCGTGTCACCGCAGGTTGGGAACGCCCGAGCATGTCAGCCGCCTTGGTAATGCTGCCGCTGGCAGCAACCGCAAGGAAGGTCTGAAGGTCCCGAGTTTCCATCTTCTCCCTACATGTGAAATCCGTATGATTGACATCGTCTCATTCATTTTTGATATATGTCAAGCGGAAACTAATGTTCACAGCGGCGCTTGCCGGCTCAGAGCCGGAGCCCTTGATCGAGCAACCGACGTGACTCCAATTCGAAACCTCGTGATGAAAAAACTTGTAGGCGGGGACGGCAAGGATTCTCGAACCATAAAGCCTGCAACAGGAGGAATGTTATGCGCGTGAGTATTCTGGGCGCCGGAGCAATTGCCTATGGCCTTGCGGCCTATTTGGCACAATCGGGACACTCGCCAACACTTTGGTCACCGTCGGGACACCGCACCAGAACGTTGGCTACTGGCGAATTATTGAAGGCGACGGGTGATATCGAGGCGACGGTGCCGGTGCGCATTGCCAAGGATTGTAGAGATGCCATCGACCACGCGGACGTGGTGGTGATCGCGCTTCCGGCTTACGGCCACAAGATGGTGATGGACGCCGCCGCCCCTCATCTGGCAGATGGAATTCCGGTCATCATCAGTTCGCATAGTTCGTTCGGGGCTCTGTATCTTCGAAAGCGGTTGACGGAGCGCAAGGTCAGGTTGCCGATCGTCGTCTGGGGCACAACACTACTGACTGGTCGCCAGCTCGGATCAACCGAAGTCAATGTCACTTCCATTCGCCAGAAGCTTGACGTTGCGACGCTGCCTTTCAGTTACCAGGATCAAGGACACGAACTTTGCACGGCCTTGTTCGGCGATCGTTTCGTCAAGCGGGATGGTCTGCTGGCGATTGCGCTCAGCAACCTCAATCCGCAGAACCATCTGGGAATTGCCCTTCTCAATCTCACACGCATGGAGAAGGCCGAGCAGTGGAGCCAAGGGGGGAATGTCACTCCTGCCGTTGGTCGCTTGATCGAGGCTCTGGATGCCGAACGGTTGGCCATCGCTGCCCATTTCGGTATCGCGGTTCGTACCGTCCAGGAACATTTTTCATTGTCGTTCCACGTCCCCATGAGCACTGTTTCGGAAATGAACCAGGAGATGGATCGTCAAGGCCGCGGCGGGTTTGGCCCGACAACCATCGAGAGCCGCTATATTCTCGAGGATGTTCCGTTCGGCCTGCTACCGACTGCCGTTCTGGGGAAGATCAGCGGAAATCCGGTGACACTCCATGAATCCGGAATTTCCATCTTGTCGGCGGCTTATGGCCGGGATCTCAAGGCCGACAATGATATTCTTCCTGCGCTCGGCATCGAGGGAATGGCAAAAGCGGATCTTGAAGCCCTTTGCCGCAACGGGTTTTAACAGTGGATTTCAGCATCGGCCAATACAAACAAAGCCGGTCGTCCAGGATGCTATCAACGCATCGGCCGACGCGCTCACAGCGGATACCAATCCAGTTGTCGGCAAGCGTCGGGGATCGATTTTGGCAGAATGTGCGAACAAAATCGACATAGAGTAATTGAACTCATCAAGGCCGACGAGTTCGATTACCTAATTCAGAATCTGGCTAAGAAACAGCTTGCTGCGTTCGTGAAGCGGGTTTGTGAAGAACTCGACCGGAGTGTTGGTCTCGACAATCTCGCCCTGGTCCATGAACACAACGCGGTCCGCAACCTGGCGGGCGAATCCCATCTCGTGGGTGACGCACAGCATTGTCATGCCATCACCGGCCAATGACGCCATTGTATCTAGCACCTCTTTGACCATTTCGGGATCAAGTGCCGAGGTCGGCTCGTCGAACAGCATAATTTTCGGGTTCATGCAGAGTGAGCGAGCAATGGCTACGCGCTGCTGCTGGCCACCAGAGAGCTGACCCGGATATTTGTGCGCCTGATCGAGAATCCCTACGCGCTCGAGATAGTGGATGGCTGTCTCTTCAGCCTCCTTGCGCTGAAGTCTGCGCACCCAGATCGGCGCCAATGTCAAATTCTCCAACACGGTCAGATGCGGAAAGAGGTTGAAATGCTGGAACACCATGCCGATGTCGCGGCGGATTTCATCGATCTTCTTCAGATCGTTCGTTAGCTCAGTGCCATCTACGACGATATGACCTTTCTGATGCTCCTCCAACCGGTTGACGCAACGGATCATCGTCGACTTGCCAGAGCCAGACGGTCCACAGATCACCAGCTTTTCGCCGCGACGAACCGTGAGATTGATGTTCTTCAAGGCATGGAAGGTCCCGTACCACTTGTTGACGCCAATCATCTCGACGGCAGCCATCTCGGCAGTAGAAGATCCAGGTTCAGCATGTCGCGTGCGAGGGGTGGATGACACCATGTTCTTGTTCCTAGTGCGATGTCGGACCGCGCCGTTCTAGGAAGTCGGCGAAACGGGCGAAGGAGAAGGAGAGCGCAAAGAAGATCGCGCCGATAAACAGGAAGGTCTCGGCCGCCGGCGATGGCCATTCGGGATCCGCAAGCGCTGCCTTGCCGGAACTGATCAAGTCGAACAGGCCCACGACGAGGACAAGACTGGTGTTCTTGATCATGACGATGATTGTGTTGGCTAGTGCAGGGATGGCCACGCGGATGGCCTGTGGCAGGATAACGAGGTACTGGGTGCGCCAGAAGGGAAGGCCGAGCGCGGCGGCGGCCTCGTATTGCCCATTGGGGATAGCCTGAAGCCCGCCGCGGATGACCTCGGCCAGATAGGCCGCCGCAAAAATGGTCAGAGCAACCAGCGCGCGCACGAATTTGTCGGGCAGCAGCGATTCCGGCAGGAAGAGCGGCATCATGATCGATGCCACGAACAGGATAGACAAGAGGGGAAGGCCGCGCACTGATTCAATCAGTACCACCGCGCCGATCCGCACCGCAGCCATGGAAGAGCGTCGGGCCAGCGCAAGCAGAATGCCGATCGGAAAGGCGACACCGATGGCAACGACGGTCAGTATCAACGTTACAGGCAGTCCGCCCCATAAGGACGTGGGGACTTCGACCAGCCCAAGGCCACCACCCATCAACCAGACGATCAACGCGAATGCTGCCAACCAGAGCGCGAGTAATCGGGGCCTCCAGCTAGCCGGACGAACGGACCAGCCCAGCAGCGCCAGGATGAGTAGGCACACAATGGCGGGACGCCAGCGGTCATCAATTGGATAGATGCCGAACAGGAGCTGGCCGGACTTGGCGTATACGAAACTCCAGCAGGCTCCAGCCGCCGCACGACAGGCGTTCGGGTCGGATTCGAACAGCACTGCGTCTACGACGAGCCAGCGCAGCACTGGCGGGACGGTGACCATCAGCAGAGTGCCAAACACCAGCGTCAATGCGGCGTTGAAAGGCGTACCGAATAGGAGCCCGGCAGAACGCTGCAGGACTGGGAAGCGAACACGTCGCTCCAGGGGATCGACCGGTAACGGGAGAGAAACGGCCTTCATGATTATCGCTCCACGATGGCGATGCGGCGGTTGTACCAGTTGGCTGCGCCCGACATGGTGAGATTGAGGGCGAGATAGACGCCGAGAATGATGAAGACGCCTTCAATGGAGTGGCTGGACTTGCTGATGGTCGTATTCATGACTGCAAGGAAATCCGGGTAGCCAACCGCAATTGCCAAGGTCGAGTTCTTGACGACGTTGATGTACTGGCTGTTGAGCGGTGGCACGATTACCCGCAGCATCTGGGGAATGACGATCAGGCGCAATATCTTGCCGCGCGGTAGGCCAAGCGAATGGCCAGCGTCCCACTGGCCGCGGCCGATCGACAGGACACCGCCACGCACGATTTCTGCTACGAAACCCGTTGTGTAGAGGGTCAATCCGATGAGGATCGTGCTGAGCTCCGGAGTCAGTTCTTTGCCACCTTCAAAGTTCGAGCCGGTGAAGACCGGCCAGTCGATGGTGAACCGCGCGTCAGCGAGCCAAACTCCTGCGGCGCTAATTGCCAGCACACTGGGCACGACAGCCTTCGGCGACCAACCTTTGCGTACTGCGATCCAGCCTGCGATGGCGAGCGCGATGGCGCACAAGATCATGAGGAAACCGGTCATGCCTGCGTCGATGCCAACGGATGGCACCACGAAACCGCGCATGGAAGCATAGACGCCAGGCAGCGGGTTGAGCGCCTCGCCGACTGGCGGCAACATTTTCCACCACAGCGAATAGAGGAAGATCAGAAGAACGATAGGGGGCGAATTGCGCGCCAGTTCCACCCACACGCGACATGTGCCCGCAGCCAGTGGGTTGCTGCTCAGCCGCGTGATGCCCACGATCAGTCCGAGAATGGACGAGAAGACGATGACCAGCGTGGAAATGAAGACTGTGTTGGTCAGGCCGACTACAATGGCCCAGTAGTACGGATCCCGCGACTTGTATGTGAGGATTGCCTCTGAGATGACTATCCTGGACGGCATGGACAAGAAGTCAAAGCCTATCGGGATACCGCGCGCCTCAAGGTTGGCGAAGGTGGTGCTGACGAGTAGCGCGGCGAACGCCAGGAGAGCAGTCGCCAAGGCGGCCTGAATGATGATTGATCTGGTTTTGGCGTCACTCAACATGCTGACCTCGGGTCCACATCGCTATCGGAAGCGAGGAGCGCGTCAGGCGCTCCCCTCGACGCACCTCAATCCCACGGGAAAGGGTAGTTCAGGCCGCCATCTTTCCACAGGGCGTTCAAGCCGCGTTCGACCTTGAGCGGGCTATCCTTGCCAAGATTGCGATCCCAAATCTGGGCGTAATTGCCGGTCTGCTTGATGACGTTGTAGACCCAATTGTCATCCAGCCCGAGGGGCTTGCCGAAGCCGGCTTCCTTGCCCAGCACTCGCTGGACCTCCGAATTGCCCCCAGCGAGCTTTTCGTCGATATTTTCCGACGTGATGTTGTTGGCCTCTGCCCAGAACAGGGCATTTATCGTCCATCGAACGATGTCGAAGAGCTGTTCATCGCCGCGCGCGATCGCCACGCCATTGGGCTCGGCAGCCTTTCCGACTTTGATGATGTCGTAATCGTTAGGATTCTTTGCGACCGAGGCACGCTGCCCTGCTGCCGCGGTTCCATCGGTGACGTAGGAATCGCAGCGGCCGCCGAAGAAGGCATCGCGGGCCTGGAGGGTCGAGTCGTAGTAGACCTTCTTCATCGAGATCCCGAACTCCTCCTCGGTTTCCTCGATCGCCTTCTCGGTTAAGCTGCCGCCGCCTTGAAGGCAGACAGTCTTTCCGTCGAGCAGCTTCGGCTCGGTGATTTTGTCCGCTTTGCGGACGAGGATGCCATCCGTGTCATAGAGGTTGATCCAGACGAAACGGACCACGGCATCGCGCGTGTAGGTGATGGTGGACGTGCGCGACAGAATGTCGATTTCTCCAGTCTGTAGCGCAGGAAGTCGCTGAGCGGCATTGAGCGGCACGTATCGGATCTTATCCTTGTTCCCAAGAATGGCGACCGCGAATGTACGACAGATGTCGGAATCGAAGCCGCGATAATACCCCTTTTCGTCGGGTCGAGAGAGACCGGGCACTCCCTGGCTCGCGCCGCAACTGACGTAGCCACGTGCCTTTATCTTTTCGACGACGCTTTGCGCGGCCGCATCTCCCGCGCTTGACGCCAGGCCGACCAGCCCGATCGCTAAGGCGGCAAGCCATTTATGCCCTTCGCATTTCATATCCGTTCCCCTTTCGTTGAAGTTGTTGTCATTCTGCAGCCTTGGCTTCGCCAACTGTGGTTCGTCGCGTTTCCGCAAAGTGCTCGAAGGCCTGTGACAGATCGGCCAGAAGGTCGCCGATGGCCTCCAGGCCGACAGAGAGCCGCCAAACTGGGCCAGGCTTCAGCCAGTCGAGGCCGCTGCGGCCCTTTCGAGGATCACTGACGGAGATCAGCGAATGCACCCCGCCCCAGCTTGCACCTAGCCTGAACAGTCGCATGCGACGCAGGGCCTCGGATTGGTGGGGCGCTAGTTCCGGCTCCAACACAAACGAGAAGACACCTGCCGATCCGGCGAAGTCACGCTTCCAAGTCGAGTGGCCGGGATGGTCGGGCTCACTCGGATGCAGGATCTGCGCAACCTCGGGACGCTCCGACAGCCACGATATGATGTTCTGCGCGGTGCTGTCGGCTTGGCGCATGCGCACCGGCATGGTCATCAGGCCACGCTCGCACAATGCGCAATCCTCCGGCGAAACGCCGTAACCGAGAAAACGCGCGGTATCCTTTAACCGCCGGAACAAGGTGTCGTCGTTCACCGTCACCGAGCCCATCAGCAGGTCGCCGTGGCCGCCGGCGTGTTTGGAAAGCGCCTGCATCGAGATGTCGACACCATGCTTGAGCGGTTTGAACAACAGGTGCGAGGCCCAGGTGTTGTCGGCCGCGACAAGCGCGCCAGCCTCGTGGGCCGCAGCCGTGATTGCTGGCACATCCTGTACCTCGAAGGTCGCGGAACCCGGTGATTCCACCCAGACCAGGCGCGTCCTGTCATCGATCAACGCCGAAATGCCTCCATCGAGCCTGGGGTCGTAGGTCACGGCATCGATGCCAAGGGTAGCGAGAAGGCGGGCAGCCATTTCGCGTGCCGGCCCATAGAACGTCTCCGGGATCAGAACCCGATCGCCACCATGGCAGACGGCCATGGTCGTCAGCGTTATGGCCGCCATTCCGGAAGGGACGACGAGCGCCCGAGATCCACCTTCCAGTGCAGCGATATGGTCTTCCAAGTGGCGGCTGGTCGGAGTCCCGTAAAGTCCGTAACTGAAGCCATCGTACAGTCGATCGACGCGGCGCTCGAAGGAATCCAAATCGTCGAAGACGACCGTGGAGGCGCGTTCAACTGGCATCGCCAACGACTTGAATGGCTCCTCCGAGCGCTTGGGAGGATGGATATGTGAAGTGTCGTCGTGTCGGGTCATGGGCGGACTTTAACTGGCTCGCCCATTGCCATCTATGACCGTGGCGATAAAGGTAATCCACTTTTGATATGGAATGCCAATGAACCCGCGCGACATCGATGTGTTCAACGCAATAATGATCACGGGTGGCGCCGGCGCAGCGGCGACGCTGCTGGATACTTCGCAGCCCGCGATAAGTCGGTCTCTGACGAAGCTGGAATCGGAGCTCGGTTTCAAGCTGTTCGACCGTATCCGCGGCAGGCTGGTGCCGACCCGGGAAGGAGAACTTTTCCACATCGAGGTAAAGGCCAATCTGGTGGGGTTGGGTCGGCTCAAGCTGCGCGCGGCCCAGATCAAGGAAGTCGGGACGGGGACGATCCGCGTTGCCAGCCTCTCGGCACTCGGCCACGGTCTGGTGCCACGTGCCATCGCGGCTTTCTCGAACAAACATCCACAGGTTCGCATCAGCTATCAGGTGCGCACGTCCAACGTCGTGCGCGATCTGGTGGCATCTGGCAGTTTCGACATCGGTCTCGCTGCCGACGAGATCGACACGACAGGCGTGCTGCACAGCATCTTCACCACCCCGCGCGCTGTCTGCGTGATGCCGAAGAACCATCGGTTGGCCCGCAAGCCCGTGGTCAGGCCTGCTGATCTTGAGGGTGAGGCGTTCCTGGCACTGTCGCCGGAAGACACGGTGCGGCTCGCCATGGACAAGATCTTTGCCGAGCATCGTGTGCGGCCGCGCGTCGTGATCGAAACACCTTACGGTCTGACCATTGCGATCCTTGCCGCGAAGGGCATGGGTATCGGTCTGGTCAATCCTTCCGTCATTGCCGACCGCATGATCGACGGCATCGTCGCCAAGCCATTCGAGCCAGCCGTGCATTTCCGAGCACTGATTTTGCGCCCCCCAGACGGCATCAACTCGACGTTGACAACCGATTTCATCGCCGAGCTTTATGCAGCGCGCAATGCGCTGTCGAGCGAGGTCTAGGCGAAGGAACTATCGCATTTGTGAGCCCAACCCCAGTGACCGCCCTAGGTGTTTGGTGATGGCCTTGAATTCGTCGATCGACTGACGCTGGTCTCGATCCAGCATGCCGTATCAGGCCACAGAATAGTAGACAGCTCAAGCCAGAGCTTGAATCTCACGGCCCACGCTCTCGGGTTGGGTCAGGTTTTAATTGTGTGTGTTCGCTGAACGAGAGATTTCGCTTGCCGCATAGTTGTCGGCCCTGCTCCTTGCCCTAATGGAGGCTATCGAACTCACTCAAAGTCCGCGCGGCTGGTCTCTTCCCGAATGGATTTCAGCACTCTTGCCTGAAGCTCCAGGACATCGCGATCATGCTGAATGCCGGTCGGCCGCGGCCTGACGGCAGGCACCGTAATGCACTCCTTGATACGACCCGGGTTGAGGCCCATGACGAAGTCGGACAGATAGAGCGCCTCCTCGACATCGTGGGTGACGAAGATCACGGTCAGGCGATGCTCCTGCCAGATCTGCATCAAGAGTTCCTGCATCTGGCCACGGGCTGGCTGATCCGCCGCTTCATCGACCCGGATGCACAAGATCAACTCAAACCGGAGAACGGCCATGAAACGGCTTCTGACGGTCGCTGCTCTTTTGGCGGCAGCCAGTTTGGTTACGATGCAAGGCGCAGCCGCCGACGACGCTGCGATGATCAAGAGCGCTGATCCGCTGCACCTCCTGCCGTGGCAAGCGGCGCTGCCGTCTACGCCGCGGATGAAAAGGGCGCATGCTCGATTGCTCGAGGCTACTCCAGAGATCAATAGCACCATTGCCGCTCCGCCCACTGAGATTCGACTGCGCTTTAGCCGCAAGCGCCTGGCCGGATAGTGCCCCAGCAGTAAGCGTGCTCTGGTTGCGGTTGCCCGGTTTCGTGGACCATGCGAACTGGACGCATTTGTCGTCCAAAGAACTGCTATAGCGCTTAGGCTCCAAAGAGATGCGCTAAACATCTTGGATTCGAACGCGCAGCAGTTTTGCCGAATTCAGGAACACCAGGACATCTGGCCCCAAGTGCAAAATCGCTGCCTGGATAGGACCGATCCAGCCCATCAGCGCTGCGGTAATGCCTAAAACGTGCACAACACCGACACCGACGAAGATATTTTCCTGAATTGTCCGGTAAGCGCGTCGCGCAATCGCGCGGGCGCTGACAATTCTTGCCAGATCATCCTTCATCAATGCGATGTCGGCGGCTTCCAGAGCTGCCTGCGCGCCGCCGCCGCCCATCGCAATGCCGACATCGGCGCGTGCCAGCGCCGGCGCGTCGTTGATCCCGTCGCCGACCATCGCCACGCGATGGCCCTGCTTTTGCAGTTCGGCGATGGCGGCGACCTTGTCCTGCGGCATCAGATTGGCACGCACTTCATCCATGCCGAGCTCCTTGCCGATGGTCCGCGCTGTGGCCTCATTGTCACCCGTCACCATCACCATGCGCTTGACCCCGGTTGCACGGAGCTTTGCCAGCGCTTCGCGCGCACCTGGTCGCAATGTGTCGGCAATAAAAATCACGCCCGCGAATGTCCCATCGACCGCGACGTGAACCGGCGTCTGTCCGCCCTTTTCGATCGCATCGGAAAGCGGCACGCCGGCCTCGCGCAACAACGATGCATTCCCGACCAGAACGGTGCGTCCGGCGACCGTCGCCTTCACACCGCGCGCCTGCAACTGATCGTACTGCTCCGGTTCCGGGACATCGATTTTCATCCGGGCGGCATAGTTGACGACCGCCTTCGCCAGGGGGTGAGCCGAGCGCCGATCGGCGGCGGCGGCAAGGCTGATCAGATCAGCTTCCGAAAGCGTGCCGTCCTGTATCTCCACACCGACAACCTCGGGCTTGTTCGCCGTCAGGGTGCCTGTCTTGTCGAACACCAGGACGTCGACCTTGGCCAAAGACT